>NZ_CABTML010000046.1:0-5383 GCF_902485895.1 uncultured Anaerobiospirillum sp.
CCCATGACCCATGACCCATGACCCATGACCCATGACCCATGACCCATGACCCATGACCCATGACCCATGAGAGGGTGCCACCTTTTTCTTGATTTGCAACACTCAGTGCCACTAAAAATTTAAAAAAACTTATAGGCATTAGCTTGTCTCAGCTTCAACTAGCTACAATCCAACATACCTAGCGATAAAGCTGATACGTTGAATGGTCAAAGATCAGGGCTAGCTTCGGCAAGTAACGAAAGCTCGCATAACGACAGAGCATAGCAATCGGATGCCTCCTGACGCTAGCCTAGCATCATGAGCATAACGAGCCCCCAAAAGCGTGCCTAGCGCTGCTGCTCGCGAGCAAAGCCATACAAGAGAGCTATTGGGACTATGCCGCATCAGCTGCTTAAATAGAGAGGCTGTGGACGTTGTGTATGTGGCATAGCTATGAAGTACTGTAGTAACGTTATAAACGTGCGGCTCTCGCACATATCACTGCCGCTTGATACTCCATACTGCTACTTGCTAGCAAGTAGCTTCTAGCCCTCGCTGCACGCTTAGATCTTGAGGGTAAATGGTGATTACAATGCGTCGCATTTTATGGATGGATGCATTCATGCAAGCTATCTTGAGCTAAGAGTACTTTCTTTTGCATGCGATCAGCTAAGGCTAGTTGCCTAAATAGCATCTCACGTTACAATGTCTACAGGCTGTGTTAAGAGTCTACTTATAATAAAGCTAACTTACTGAGCATCAACTAATCATGCTTGAGACTTTAGCTGCTGCAAGGATTTTTCTATGTTAAATAAGCACATCAATCGTGTTCGCTCGGGCCTTGAGAGCAAGTTCTCAACTAAAGAGAACAAGATCGAGTTTACTCACAAGCTCTCATACACCTGCAATAACCGCCTGTATTACATCTTTGATTACACTGATGCTAATGGAGAGGCAAAATCCTTATTCAGTGGCGGTTACTCTGATGTTGGCTTTGATAGCGATAGCGCTGTGTGCGAGCTTGACTTCAACCTGTGTGACAAGATTGGTATGGTCGAGGCTGCAGCTATTATTCAGGCTACCGCTCAAATCGAAAGTGAGCTGATGCAAAGAGTTAAGGCTCCAAAGAAAGTCTCAGCAAAATACGAGATTGATACCTACGCCTCTCAAATCCCGACCATCAATGCACTGCTCTCTGACGTATCTCAGGAATTAAGTGCAGAAGACTTAAATCAGGTTGAGCCTTTTGTAATCTCTATGGTGCTGCCAAATCAGGAAGCAGCAGACGATGCATTAAAGATCTTTTCTGATCTCTATGAGCAAACTGACTTTGAACGCCGCAATAACGACACTCTACAGGGCATTTGCTTTGCCAATAAACAAGATGGCGCTGAGCCACACACTATCTTAAATGTCAGCAGCTCAGAGTGTAGCGACGAGGACTTTGATCCTATCGCTAGCTTCTTAGAAGAGTGCGATGATGACAACCTTAAAGCTAAGCTCAATGCAGATGGCAAGAAGCTCTTAACTTGTGAGCTCAGAAGCGATGCCCTGTTCACTCTCAATGAGGTTAAAGACTTAGTTAAGAGCCTCTTATTTGTCGGCTCTCAGATGCAAGCTGATGATTTACTGGGCGTTAACGTCAACGGCGAGTTCTTCCCAACTTCAGAGTTTGTAAGCTTAGGCACTGAGCTTATTGAGAGCAATCACTGGCCTGAGAACTTCCTGACCGGTGTAGTGGCAACTAAGGATGATCAGGACGATTCAGTTGAAGATAAGGGCAAGCACACTCGCATCTTTACTGGCGAGTACACCATAAGAGCAACTGGCTTAAGCGCTCTTGGCTTTTCTGATGTTGTACATGAGGCTGTGCTTGAGTCTGAGGCTGATTCAGATCTGTGGTTTAGCATGCTCAACGCTATTAACGACACTTTCTTAAACTCAGGATTCATCATCGCCGAAGATGCACCTCTCGTGGTCAACCTCAAGGACACCCATATTTACCTTGAGGATAAGGGCGATCACCTCAAAGTTTGCAACATCCGCAACCTCAAATAGATCTAGCCCCATCCCACCTTAAAGGCTGGCCATGCGCCAGCCTCTTCACAGCCAACTAAGACGCACTACACGGCGCGTTATACAGCATGCACCTTGCTTGTATGCCTATAATTTCAGCTACAATCTTGCGCGTACTGTTACAGCCATCGTCAATCATGTCGATACATAAACACAACATGACGCCATAAGTTCTGTTAGACGGCCATGGGCTGATGATGTACTACTAAAAAGCGATCACAACCAATGCTCTATCTTTAGCATCAGGCATGATCGCTTAGTAAGACCGCATCGCCTGAAACAGCTAGTTGCACGATCTTTAAGCTTAAATCTCTCTCTTCACTCAAGCCTTAACACATAACGAACCTGAGCGTTAGCACCAAATGCATTAGTGTTATTAAAGCCAGTGCAGTGATTCCAAAGGGGACTCCTAATGTACTGTGGCGTTGAATAAGCTAATGGTAAGACCACATCCTATTAAAGCACACCACCGTGAATAGAAAAATCTGGAGCACCAATGGCAATTGGTCTGTTTTAGCTAAGGCATCACTCATGTGACTTAATACTACGCTCAAATTCTTCAAATGTCAGTGTTTCGTAAATTTTAGAGTGTGTATTGAGTATAAGCTCTCTATTACCCCTAATTCCTGTAGTGTCGAAGTTTTTAACATCATTTTTGAAGCAAATAATCTTATTTACTAAATCATAGCCGCCTAGCTTGGTACAAATATCTACCAAAGTAAGGCCTTTGTACTCATCACTGTTAAGGTTTTCACGATATGGCTTCATTTCAGGAGCATTAGCTATGTTTTTCAATGTCTCTATCCAGTCTAAACATTCATTTCTATGAAAAAACCTCATAGTCTCGCGATCAAATCTTTTGATATATAGAGATTTGTTTAGACTGTCTTGTGAAAGTCCTTTAATTGAATCATCACTCATCTCAGTTGAGTAATATAAATACAATGCAGAGCAGCAATTGACCGAGAAGATCTCAGAGCCCACTCGACTATCGAACAGATCCCCTTTCAAATAGAACTTATAGTCATTGCAATTATGGTCACGATAGTACAAATTTAAAACAAACAGTGCGCCAAGAGCACTAATTAGGTTGCCTATGGTAGCTCTTTTAATACACGCTCTATTGTTATGCTTTAATTTGTCATAAGCTTCTTTCCACTGGCACTTAAGTGTATCATCATCACTGTATACATTGGCTAAAGGAGCGAATGATTGAAACTTATCACTAAAATAAAAATTAACGCCTGTAACGCTTATCTCTTTGAGAGTTAAATGCCACTTCTGATCCAAGCGCTGTAGACAGCAGAAATCAAAAGATGGGTATTGCTTTTTTTCAATATTTTGATTGCAGTCATCTTCAGCTGCTTGGTTTTGATTGCCATCAGCATTCACTGATTGTTTTGGCTTGCTCTGGTTTATTACATGTTGATCTTCAGACTTGTTCTCATCAGCATATCTACGATAAAGCTCTTTAGATATTGATTCTATCTCCGACACAATCTGAATAATCAAATTTGAGTTTTCTCTTGAGAACACGTCCACTTGCGCATCGCAGAAACAAACATATTTAGTTAGCTCTAAAACCTGCTGCTCAAGATTTTTATATTCTGGCCAAAATGAGTTCTTGTTTTTAAAAATTGACGTCATAACATAACACCTTTATATAGTTAAAAAGAGGCCACAACCGATGCTCTAACCATATCATAAGCCATGATCGATTGAGGGGGCGCGTTACGCTTTAGGAGCAATTAACAGCAGAGCATTCAGCGCGATCTTTAGACAATTTAATGTTTACTAAAAACAAAGCCATCAAGGCATGATTAGAAGATGTAGCGGTCCTGAGCGTTAGCACCAAATGTATTAGTATTCTCAAAGTCAGTAAAGTGATTCCAAAGGGATACCAAATGTACCGTACTGAGAACTAAGCTAACGGTAAGGCCATACCCTGTTAATGAACACTGGTGTGAAGAGCAAAATCTAGAGCACCAATGGCCATTGGTCATTATTTAGATAAGGCATCACTCATGTGGAATAATAGGACGCAAAAAATCTTCATACTTCAGTGTTTCGTAAATTTGACCATGCGTGTTAAGTAAAAGCTCTCTATTACCCCTAATTCCTTCAGGCCCGAAGCTTTTAACCCCATGATGGAAAGACATGATCTTTTTTAATAACTCCAAACCGCCTAGCTTCAGACAAATTTCTTCTAGTTGATGGCCTTTATACTCATCGCTATTTAGGTTCTCAAGAAATGGCTTCATTTTAGGAGACTTCGTTATGTTTATCCAGGTCTGCACCGAGTCTAAACATTCATTTCTATGAAAAAACCTCATAGCCTCACTATCAAATCTTTTGATATATATCGATTTGTTTCGACTGTCTTGTGAAAGGCCTTGAATTGAATCATCACTCATCTCAGTTGAGTAAGATAAATTCAATGCTGAGCAGCAATTGACCGAGAAGATCTCAGAACCCACACGACTATCGAACAAATGACCATTCAAATAAAACTTATAGTCATTATTGTTTAGATCACGATAGTAAATGTTTAGCACGAACAGCGCCCCAAGTGCACTCATTAGGTTTCCGATGGTGGCATTATCAATAAACGCTCTGTTGTCATGCTTTAAGGCTTTATAAGCTTCCTTCCACTGACACTTAATAACCTTACCTTTGCTGTAAACTTTGGCTAAAGGAGCAAATGATTGGAAATTATCCTTAAAATGGAAATTTACGCCTGTTACACTAATCTCTTTACTAGTTAAATGCCACTTCCTGTCCAATTTCTTTAAACAGAAGAAATCAAAAGGTTTGTCAAACTTCTTGCTCTGCTGTTGTTCGCAGTCGTCTTCATCTGGTTGGTTTTGATCTTGACCGGCATTAACTGCTTGTTCTGGCTCGCTTTGGTTTATGGCCTGTTCTTCTTCCGTCTTGATCTCCTCAACATATCTACGATAAAGCTCTTTCGATATTGATTCTATCTCCGATGCTATCTGAAGTATCAAATTTGAGTTTGCTCTTGAGAACACCTCCACTTGAGCATCGCAGAAAGAAACTTGATTAGCTAGATCTAAAACCTGCTGTTCAAGATTCTTATATTCAGGCCAAAATGAGTTCTTATTTTCAAAAATTGATGTCATAACATCACACCTTTATATAGTTAAAAAGCGACCACAACTGATGCTCTATCCCCAACATCAATCATGATCGCTTAGTAAGACCGCGCTAAGTTCAAGCACTTGGGCTTAGAGCGCGATCTATAGACAAGTTATGGTTTGTTCAAACCTAAGCCATCGAGGCTAGATTAGAACATGTAACGAGCCTGTGC
>NZ_CABTML010000047.1:0-5500 GCF_902485895.1 uncultured Anaerobiospirillum sp.
CACTCTTTCCCTACACGACGCTCTTCCGATCTTTACGTAAGCACTGACAAAAACCCGCGATTTACCACTTACAGCCGCTGCTCCAGAGCATATTCAAAGCCCGTCCACCACGCTTACTACCTCCAATAACAACTGCACCATGCTATGAAGGCAGCCTTACTGTTTTCACCAAATATCTAACCAAACTAATGCAATCAATCTGCTAACAAACAGGATTTAGGCTTAGCCATCTTACAGATGAGCAGCCATGCTTATGTGAAATGAAAAAGAGCCAATGTAGGATACTCAATCCCATGATATTGCTTCTGATCGCTTGAAATTCATACATGGAAAATGTCGCACGCTCAGGACTATAACTAAGCTTATTTGTGGTTAAGCCACAATCCAAAGAAGGTGCCAAACAAAAACGTTACGCCCTGTTTATAAACAACGTCCTATTAGCTATGGCAGAAAGCAAAGTCTCATTTGCTGAGACAAGACTCTATTACTTAAGTTGATGTTGGTCTATTACCCCAAAAGCACCTCAGGTTACAATTAGTCATGACCTGATTAAGGAGTTACTTATAGTCAAGCAAGGTCACTTAGAATAAGCTGTTCATACTATAGCTGTAGCTACCGCAAGGGATTACCAATGTTAAACAAGCACATTAATCATGTTCGCTCCGAGCTTGAGAACAAGTTCTCAACTAAAGAGAACAAGATCGAGTTTACTCATACGCACTCATACACCTGCAACAATCGCCTTTACTACATCTTTGACTTCACTGATGCTAAGGGCAAGGCAAAATCCTTAATTAGTGGCGGCTACTCTGACCTTGGCTTTGATAGCGATAGCGCTGTGTGCGATCTGAAATTTAAGCTTGGCGAGAAGATGGGCAAGGGTGAAGCGTCTGCAATTACTCATGCCACAGCGCGTATCGAAACAGAGCTGCTGCAAAGAGTTAAAGCTCCAAAGAAAGTCTCTGCCAAATATGATATTGGTACCTACTCCTCTCAAATCCCAACTATCAATACTCTGCTCTCTGACGTGCCTCAGGGCCTAAGTATCAACGCGCTTGAGAAGGCTAAGCCTTTTGCTATCGGTATGGTGCTGCCCAATCTAATTGATGCAACCAAAGCATTAAGCCTCTTTTCCAATATCTATGAGAATAGTCGACCATCTGCACAACAAAACTACTAATCTACATAGTGGTTTTACTATTTTTAAGATGCGTAATAGCACACAACAGAACAGTATGCTATGTTCACAATTATTAGATTATCATGCTTCGTTACATAGGCCAGATCCCAGACTCGTTAATGTAAGTCTCAATAACAATCTTTTTCCAACACATAATACAAATTGCGAGCAAATACTTGGTTTTATGCTAAGAAGCGATGCCTTGTATCCACTCAACGAGATCAAAGACTTAGTTAAGAGTTTCATGCTGGTGTGCTCACAGACTAACAAAGACGATATCCTAGGCATTATTGTTAACGATGAACTACTTTCAGTCCAAGAGTTTGTAAGATTAGGTACTGAGCTTTTAGAAAACAATCATTGGCCGAGAGATTTCATGACACGTATCTATGCAGATCATGATGAGTGTGATGAGATTGTCGATGATAACGGCAAACCTACAGGCAAAATGATCTACGAAAGCACTTTCTATTTAACTGGCTTAAGTGCTCTAGGCTTTAAGAAGGATGTTGCGCTTGGGGCGATTGTGATGACTAAAGAGGATATTAATCTTTGCAATAAGATACTAAACCAAATCAGCGATACTTTCTTAAACTCAGGCTTTATCCTCACCAAAGATGCTCATCTGGTTGTTAATCTCAAGGACACCCTCATTCAACTTGAATGATCAGCGTGGCTGCCTTTATGTGAGGGATATTCGCAAACTCAAGTAAGACTCAAGCTATCTACTAACAAGGTATCAAGGGCTGGACAAGAGCCAGCCTTTGTAAACCAATTAAGAAGCATTCAAGGGCTCTCCCATTTGTCTCAAGTTCTTGCAAGCGCTTAACTACGATCTTTCTATACTCACGGAGCCACTATGATAGTTAAGCACACTTGTTCCTCTGTCAGACAATGCTGTTCATAGGCTTGCACATTGCCCATCATACAGCCAACCTAAACCACTACTTTCTATTAGTCATAGGCTTAAGTTAAGGGTTGAGTTAATTGTTGAGTCAACTATCAAGTCAACTGTTAACTCAACACCTACCGCTAATGCAATCAATACCAATAAACCTGATAAATATCAGCTTCTACTGTCGATTTTTAGCATATCTTAATCTTGTATCGGTAGTTAAGTTAACTGTTAACTCAACCTTTGACTCACCATTTCAAGATGGTGGTCATACATGTCCATTGCCAACATTGCATTGCGTCTTAACTGCATACTATTTAAGTGAATGATGTATTGAGCCACATACTGACTATTGCTGTTCAAGCCAACATGCAAAATGTCGATAAGCAAGCTCAGAATTACCCCAACGGCTCTTATACAACCATGTCTGTTGATTTAATGACTACCCTCTGTGCATGTCTAATTTATTGATTCTCTTTTGATGAATTGCCTGCGACTCATTTAGTGTGCTGTTGTGTGGCTTCTATATTAGATCTTTTAACTTTGCTTGCAGCTAATTCTTTGTGCAGCGCCTTACATATCTTTTTAGATGCAAATTAGCCATTTTTAATGCCCACTATTATGCTTGTGGATATTTAAATGCATGCCATGGAGTATGCTGCTATCTTAGACTAGACTAATTATGTCTGAAACTTTATGTCATACGGCTGGCATGCAACTATTGGTGTCGGATATTAGTTGCTTGCTCAAGTATTGATAAACTGCTAAAAGCTGTTAAGTCAGCCTAATACTTAGCTGGCTTGTACGAATTTGACTGTATTTAAGCATTTGACGCCCTTTAAAGCTCGATGCCATAAGGCTCATCTAAGAAATTAATAATTCAGTGAGTTGAATTTTATTTCTAAAATTAATTATCCATCTCCAGTCAAAAAGCACATAAAAAAGGACAAAACACCATATAACACCGGCATTTTGTCCTTACCTAACCCAAATATAATGCCTCAAAAAGACTATTTTCTAAATTAATATTAATAAATTATAAAAATTCTCTAAGAGCATTTTCTCGGCTCAACCTAGCCTCTTCAATCCATTCTGGCAAATATTCATTAATAACTCCATACGCAATTTGGCTACGGCGCTTACGCTTTTCGGATTCATTTATGAAACGAATACTGTGATCTTCGGATAAATCTCGATATTCATTAGATAAAGGGTCATAAAGCTTCACATAATGTGACATTGGTGTTCCGTCCCAATTTATACCATATGCAGATTCATATACTTTTGCTTTGCCTTTTCTATCAATAGTAAAATCAACAAACGGGTTACGACCATTAAAATCAGACTTTCCTGATCCATCAAGCAACTCATGAATTTCAATCCCTAAAATTGGCTTACCCATATTCCATGCCGTCTCAATTTCATATTGAATCCATTTACGTTCAGCGGTCTCACTTCCAACAAGCACTACCACTACATTAGATTGTCTTAACTGGTCATTAATCCAATTTTTGATTGAGTTTACGCCTTTCCTTTTAATTTCCTCCCAATCATTAGGTTCAACAAGCTGATCACCCTCAACTACACCCATGTTCCTGATTTGTTGTACACGCCAGTTATCTTTTTCATAATGAAAGCTAAAAAATACTTTTTCAAGCATAATAAAATCCTCACTAATTAATAGTTTTAATGTAATTAATAATTAAAGAAATAGCCTTATCATGGCTGTTTTCTTCATTTCCTAATGCCTTTAGTAATTCGATTAAATCGCGAGATTCAACACTAGAATTATTTAATACCTTGTCAAATAATACATCTGACGAATATATAGATTCCTGCTTCATAGGCACAGGTATGCAAATGTTGCTATTCTTCAGAGAAATCTCAAACTCTGAAAGAATTCCATCATTTTTCTTGCCTTTGGCTAATTTTCCGTCAATATATTTATTTCCTGCAATAAATATTGATATTCCAGTTAGCGCAATCATCCTCTGCCTGTACTCTTGCCATAATTCAACATAGCTTTTTGTACCAGTCTGCAATTGAGGAAATGGCTTCAAAATCAATTGGCTATCTGAGCAAGTTGATGGATTATCCTCTATTGCAGCTAAAGCACCATTAATCACAGCGCTGCCTACTGCAAGACCAAATCCGTTAACAACTCGATATTGATTTTTAATTAGCTCATATGAAAGCTTATGGGTAAACTCTAAAATCTTCTCCTCGTCAGCCCTGTTCTTGCTATCGCTTTGATAATCACTGATGCTTCCTGAGATAAACACGGTTTTATTTTTAAGCTGCATTGAAATATTCTCTAAAATACTTGTAATTTCATCATATTCGTCAATAAGAATTGTCTGTATGCCGTATCTTTTGAGCTCATTGATCATGAGCTCTTGCCGTCTGTGCTCATATAATAAGTTATCTTTATTGTCTAGCTGATCGCTTTGAGAAAGATCACTATTACCAGTGCTAACTGTCTTTCTTTTTTCGATCCAATAATGGTTACGCTGATTTTGGCCAAAGCTGTGTCGGACAAGCCTTAACACATGATCAACATTAGGGTCATTAAAGCTAAAGCCTAAAAATAAAAAGGTTTTAGCAGATAGCGCAGCACTTAATTCACGAATAAATGCAGCATGTGAGGTTGAATATTTTTCGTATTGCTCTTTAGCTAGAATTGCATCGAATGGATAATCAACATCTCCATGCATCTTGTATATTTTGACATCAGCTCCAGGTATGCTGTTGGTTAGCTGTTGAACGTTATGCTTAACATCGACGACTTTCCCGCTGTCACGAAAAGCCCTTTCAAGCAGCTGATCATAATTTGTTGTCCATATTGTGCGGATCGGCAGTTTTGCTATTATTTTATGATTTTCTGTAAGCTTCGATTGCTTTGCGAACTCGTTAAGAATCTTGCTGTTAATATGATGTCTATTTTGATATTCATTAATATAAAACTGGCATAGCAAGGTATAGTCATATTCTTTATTAATATCTAAATTAAGCATCTCAGCAACATCACTTAGCAACTCCTTCCAGTCAACAAATCCCGCGCCTACAGACAGCCCAGCACCTGCAAAGATAGCTGCACTACCTTCGCGTATATTCTTCACATATGTTTGAATAAAGTGGTCAATGACCTTTTTATCTTGATTTTTAGTCATCAATAATTAAATTCCCTCAAATTAAATAAAAAATATTATTGATATGAAATTGCCTAGAAAAAAGCGACCACAACTGATGCTCTATCCCCAACATCGATCATGATCGCTTAAAGAGACCGCGCTAATCCTTAGGATTTGAGCTTGGTTCGCGGTCTCAAGACAAGTTATGGTTTGTTCAAACCAAAACCATGAAGGCTAGATTAGAACATGTAACGAGCCTGGGCGTTAACACCGAAGCTGTCGGTGTTTGAAGAG
>NZ_CABTML010000048.1:0-32083 GCF_902485895.1 uncultured Anaerobiospirillum sp.
GTACCGTTGGCAGCCTGAACAGCTAAGGTACGAATACGCTGCAGCATATTGGTCTGCTCGTCGAGAGCACCTTCGATGGTCTGAGCTAAGGCAATACCGTCGTTTGCATTACGATTTCCCTGATTTAAGCCATTTATCTGGGATGTTAAGCGATCAGAGATCTGCAGGCCTGCAGCATCGTCTTTAGAGCTGTTAATACGAAGGCCTGAGGATAAACGCTGATATGAGGTGTTGAGTGCTAAGGTAGAGTTAGCGAGCTTACGCTGAGCGTTAATGGAGCTCACGTTAGTGTTAACGTATAAAGCCATGATTCTCTCCAATATCGTCTATGCAGGACAGAGAAGCTTAGACGCCATGCTCCACCTTGCTTTTTGCAATCAATGTATTCGTAAAGGGCATAGCTGCCACTTACGAATAAACTGTCTACAAACTCCCACCAAATAAGGCCGCAAAGGAGAGCTAGCGGCCTTAAAGTGATACGAGTCTTAAAATCTATGTTTGCGTATTAACGGCCTAAGAGGCTAAGTGCCACAGTTGGACGCTGGTTAGCCTGGCTCAGAATGGTCTGAGAAGCCTGCTGAATAATCTGGTTCTGAGTTAAAGCTGCAGTTTCAGATGCAAAATCAGTATCGCGAATACGGCTGCGAGCATCAGACTCATTTTCCGCAATGGAGCTCTGATTGCGGATGGTGCTTTCCATACGATTCTGGATTGCGCCTAGGGCCGCACGCTGTGAGTCAACTGTTTCAATCATCTTATCGATGTTTGCTAAAGTTACTTGGGCAACAGATGCTGAGTCGACCAGGAAGTATGCTAATGAAGGTGTGGCAGCTTTAGTGAAAAACAGACCTGTACCACCTTGAGCTGCTGCCTGCTGCTTATCCTCTTTAATGGCAAGTCCAGCCATCTTAGCTATGCCATTGATATGGAAGCCATTTTCAATCTTAAGATTGATCATGTCGTTTGCATTGGCACCAACCTGAAAGTAGTACTCTCCATTGGCATTCTTTAATGTATCAAGCTTAACATTACCACCGGTACCACCTGCGCCTGTGGTTGCATCCTTACTCATCAATACATTTGCACCAGCAAATGTTGTTTTATAAGCAATACGGCTAATTTCATGAGATAAAGACTTCACTTCTTCTTGAAGTGCCTGGCGATCCTTTTGTGTGTTGGTACCGTTAGCAGCCTGTACTGCAAGGGTACGGATACGCTGCAGCATGTTGGTCGTTTCGTCTAAGGCACCTTCGATGGTTTGAGCTAAGGCGATGCCGTCGTTGGCATTACGATTTCCCTGATTTAAGCCATTTATCTGGGATGTTAAGCGATCAGAGATCTGAAGGCCTGCTGCATCGTCCTTAGAGCTGTTAATACGAAGACCTGAGGACAGTCTCTGATAAGAGGTATTGAGTGCTAAGGTAGAGTTAGCAAGCTTACGCTGAGCGTTGATAGAGCTAACGTTCGTATTAACATATAAAGCCATGGTATATCTCTCATAAGGCAAGCCATGATCATCTTGTGAAAGATCATGGCAATATCATTCCTGATCGGCTTTGAGCAAGAGCTGTGCCTATTTCGTAAAGCAGTTTGGCTAAATGTGTATAAAGAGCTTGTTTAAGCCAGTGTGTCATAAACATACCTACCATAACTGCAGTTACATATGCGTGGCAATGCTTTGCCACACGGCAATGCTGCGCTCCATGATCTTGTTTTTTTTGCTATACCAATACGTCTAGTCTTACTAACAGTGAGCCTTGAGTGTGTGCTTGCTGTACTTCTCAGTAATGTGTGGCCAGCTGGGTAATTTCATACGCTACTTCAAGCTTTGTGCTTGTTAAAGAATTACTGCAGGTTTGTTATGGCATCTGAGCGGCAGTTACACGCTTAGCTACGTCCTGTTGTGCTTAGTAAGCTGATAAACGATACTTTGTAGCTCGATTGGTGATCTCGGTCTGATCAACAGCTAAAAATGAGAGATTAGTGAGGAGAACGCGAGTCTTTTTTGCGCTTGCTAATATAGTGCTAACTTTCATGCCGTAAAATATTTATAGGTAATTGTTATACCCCACTGCAAACTTGCCATATAACTAGGAGAAAGAGATGCACAATAGGATGCCTAGTTTAATGCTGTTACCAGCTGCGCTTTTGGCTGCTCTAGCCATGCCTTCTCAGGCAAACTCTGAGCTAGACTTCTCTCATCAGTACCGTTATGAGGGCACTGGTGAGGTGGAGCATCCAAACAGCACACCTTCTCCTAATCAAGTTGAGTCAAATAATTCAGTGAGCGGTGATATCTACACAGATAAGCGCACCATTACTGTTGGCAACCTGAACAACAACTCAGGCAATGCTTACTCTAGTGTTGATCGTCAAGAGCAAGTACGACGCTACTCAAATGAGCAATTAAAAAACAATGCTGAGCAGCATCGTATTCCTGCCTACGAGGACTTAAACCGCGCAAGCCGTAGTATTCATGGTGAGAGTTATGGCCCCAACCACTACCAGTGGTCTACAAGCACTAATGACTCCAGCGCATGGGACGACTATTACAATCAAAATCAGACCAAACCTGCGCCGCCACCGAGTGAATATGGTCAAAATGCTCGCCCTTCCCATGGTCCAAATGGTGGGCACTTTAGGCCCGGTTACAGACCAAACTTTGATGAGAATAACCCCGATTACATGCCTTATCCGCCTACTCCGGATGCATACTACCCACATAGACCGTCTCATCGACCACCAGTAAGCCGTCCACAACCTGTAATGGGTACTGCTTTGCGTGCTTGTATCTCCCACGAGAGATCTGATGGCTCATTTAGCCGTGACCATCCTGAGCACGTTATGATTACTGATGGCCATGGCATTATGGCCCGCTTTAACTTCATGCCTGAAGGTAATTTGGATAATCTCTTCTTGCTCTTAAACGATCATGGCAGAACACGCATTCTCCCAATGAAAAATCGTCGTTCACTTAGCAAGGCTCCAATTATCTTAGAAGACATTACTGGCGATCACCGCTACCGCATCAGCAGCTCATGGCGTCGCTGCGGCGGTTAATCATAGATCTTCCTTCTTAGTGCGCTAAAGCAACTGCCCAGCACTACCCTGCTTTAGCGCATTAAATACTCTTTAATCTCTGCCAACTCTTATGCAGTGCTCAGTTTCTTAGCACGTTGTCTTGCTGCTAGCGTCTCGCGATTATCTTTCTCTTACAATGCAATCAAGAGCTGAATGCTTTTTACCTTGGTTGTAAGGAGGTAGTAAGACATTGCCAGTGAAACCATCGTACATAGGCTGTCGCAACTGCACATTGCGCTTTGTAGTTCTAGACGTCGACCACTATCTAACGTGATATCCTCGTAAGGTCTTCTAAGCTTGTACATGGTTGTACTTGGTTTTGAAGTACTCAATGGATTGCCGCTAGTACTGAGGTTTTAATGATAAGAGGCAGATGATTGGTGGAGTACAATTAAAAAAGCCGAGTCAAAGCTCGGCGTAAGTTAGGTATGGATTCAAGTTAATTAACGGATATTGAGGATTGAGTCCATAACTGTATTTTGTGTCTGCAGCGACTGAGCATTAGCCTGATAGTTACGCTGTGCAGTGATAAGCTCTACAAGCTCATTGGTAAGGTCTACGTTGGAGAGCTCGAGGTTTGAGCCCTTAATAGAACCACATGAGCCTGAGTTAGCTTCCTTAGCGATAGCCTCACCGGATGCATTAGACTGCTTCCACTGAGTATCACCAATCTTAGTCAGACCTTGGGTATTGGCAAAATCCGCCATAGCTACCTTGGCAATATTCTTTACCTGACCATTGGAGTACTCACACTGGATAATGCCGTTCTCATCGACGGACATACCAATCAGAATACCTGTAGCATAGCCATCATTTGTAGGAGCTTGGCTTACAGAGAAGTTTGATGAGCCGTACTGGCTTGCAGCAAACTGAATATTCAGCATCTGAGTTGGCTCAATACCTTGTCCTAAGGCAGTATGTAAGCTACCGTCATTGCCTGCCTGACCCTTAAAGGTGAAAGTTAGGTCTTTTGGTGGGTTATTTTGATTTAACTGTGCAAGCACACCAGTTGCATCCTGAGAATTGGCAGGAGCATTTGGATTACCAAAGAGTGCATGACGTAAGCTGCCTGGAACTTTCTGGTTTGCAGCTGCAGCATCAGCAGGGTTTACAAGCTCAACCTTAGCAGGATACTGCTCTAAGACCTCACCGTTTGGACCAAACTTAACCTGGAAGCCAAAAAGATTTGAGCCAGCAATAGTAGACTTGCCATTTACGGTAAGGCAAACAGGATTGTCTTTGTATGAGATACCCTGGCCTAAGCCCTTGCCTTTAACATCAACTGGATGTCCATCAACGTATGGGATTACAGTCCAGTTAGTGTTGTTAGAATCCTTAGCATCTGGACCAGTCTTAATCATGTAGTAAGTCAGAGTATGAGCACGACCTAAGGAGTCGTGAATAGTCTGAGAGGTAGATGCTTGGTAAGTGCTTGCATCCTTTGGATCAAAGTCAGTGTAGTACTGGATAAAATTAGCAGCATTAGGGTCTGGATTAGCGCCACCAGCTGGTCCACGGAAAATACCTTGCGACTCATTTACTGGTACATTTTGCGGCCAAGCAGCACCAGACCATGGATCTTGAGCAGGCTGGTTTGGCTTAACTGGGTCTTTATCAGCTGGGAGGTTAACGCCGATAGAGACGTTGGTAGACATCTGAGGTGCGCCAGTGTCGGCTGGTAGACGAATATTATGGGTGTTGCTAAGGTCTAAGGAGGTGGTAGTACCATCTGGGTTTACGTCCCAACCTTGCAGGAAATCACCCATAGCGGTGACTACGAAGCCTTCTTTGTTGATCTGGAAAGCACCGTTACGAGTAAAGGTCTGTGCATCAGAGCCAGGGCCCTCAAGTACAAAGAAGCCATTACCCTGAATTGCCATATCCAGTGGGTTACCAGTATCACCAGAGAGTGCACCTTGTACAAACTGCTGTGACACTACGGTGTTTTGTACACCCATACCGGCATTGGTCTTGGAGTTTGTGAAGACGCTATTGGCATATACGTCAGCAAACTCTGCACGCGACTTCTTAAAGCCGTATGAATTGGTATTAGAGATATTATTTGAAGTCACATCAATGTGCTTTTGAGAGTTCTTAATACCGCTAACTGATGTTCCGAACATAGCGTTGCTCCACTACAAAAACTTATTTAGGCTACTCACTTTGGAAAAAGTGTAGCCAAAGTGCAAAGCTTAATGAGCAAAGGTAATGCCATATACACAAAAAGTTTGTTAAATGCCTTAAATATGCCTTTTTCGCTATGTTTTATAACTAAGATCACCGCGTTCTTAAAATCCATAAAAACACGTAACTCTACCTATCGCGGCAATGAGATCGCCTCCTCAATAGCAGATCTTGCCGCTATGCTTTACAGCTATCCATGAAACTAAGATCTGCTCCTAAACACCATCGTAACCTCCATACTGTCACGATTATGCATCGTGACCTCTTAGCATTCTCAAACTGACTCTTAGCGACCTAGCCAAACGTACGAGTAGCTAGCGAACCACAAGGCCCGGTTAGGCAATTGTCGTGTGCAATGCATTCAAGTCAAGGCAGGATCATGGAGTAATGGAACCGCTAAAAACCAAAGCCGCATTAAGTACGAGCTCTGTATCAGAGTCTGTAAGCCGCAGCTGCCATCGTATGCCTTTGTCTTGTATGTTGTATGCGCCTTAACAAGTCAATTATCTCAATGTACCCTTTAGCCTCATAGACCATAAAGTCTGAGTATGGTTAGTAAATGACCAGCCTTGTGACTAAGTAACACTAAGCCATAACATCATAAAAGCTATGAGTTCATGACACAGATACTACTAAGCGTTCTACTGCTCGGTAGATTATGTTTACTGTGCAGATAAAGCAAATAGCGCCCTACTCTGCTGTTAATTGCTCCAAGGCAAATTACATTAACCAATTGATTCTACCGTTACATAAATAGTGATATGTTTTATAAAGCCACGAAAAAAAAAATGATGTGAACTGTTATTTATACTTCTGCAGCTGCATGCCGCATTGATAATCAATGGCTGTTGTATTATGCCTTTGTCATTAAGGCGAGGAAGGATAGCGAATGGCTCTTAGTTATTCGGCAAGATTGGTGTATGTAACAGCTATCTAGCTCTAACAAGGTAGTTCAGCTTGAGAAGCATAACCTATAAGCTAGAGAGCATGAGAGGATGCATTTGGTAAGTAATTGCGCGTCCTTTAAGCATTCAGAATGCTTAGGAGGAGAGCTAAAAGAGGCGCTGCCATGTTTGGTCGCATGGAGCGCCTTGGCGATCTTTAACGGCTAGATGGATGGTTGCGACTTAAGCGCAGACATGATCCATCAGCCATCAGCCATTGATGATCTTATAGTCTGTTAGACTAAGAACTGCTGATAAGCAGCGTTATCAGTTACCTCGATGTATGGGTAATTGATGGTGCTGATAAATTGCTCTAAGTCGTCATTACCATGGGTTACATTAAAGCCACACAGTACAGAGCAGTACTCTAAACCAGAAATACGGAAGTGGAATAGAGAAATACTTAAAGAGCCAGCAAGCTTAGTTAAGAAGTCATTGAGAGCACCCTTAGTCTCAGGGAACTCAAAGAGGAATAAACGCTCTTTTTCACCTGCCTTTAAGTGACCACCGATCATGTAACGCACGTGATCTTTTGCCAGTGTGTCTTCAGTTAGGTCTGTAACCTTGTAGCCAGCTTGCTCAAGTTCACCAGTGATGTAACTGAGCTCTTTTTTACCTTCAGTAAGCTCAATAGAGGCAAAAATACGTGCCAGATCGCTACGGTGAACACGGTAGCTGAACTCGGTCACATGACGGTTGCCGATAGTCTCACAGAACTTTAAGAATGAGCCCTTAACCTCAGGAATCTCAACTGAGAAGATACCCTCAGTCATTTCACCAACGTCACAGCGCTCAGCGACCATACGTAAGGTGTTGAACTTAACGTTAGCGCCAGACATGATGGCAATGTGATTGCCTTCTTTGATGTTGTGCTGACGTAAGTACTTCTTACAGCCAGCTAAAGATAAAGCACCTGATGGCTCGGCAATAGCACGAGTATCATCGAAGATGTCTTTCATAGCAGCACAGATTTCGTCATTAGAACAAGTAATGATGTCATCAAGATACTCGTTACACAGACGGAATGTCTCTTCACCGGCACGGCTTACAGCTACACCATCAGCAAAGTGTGAAACAAAGCCAATGTTGCATGGGCTGCCATTATCTACTGCAGCTTTCATACAGGCAGAGCCTTCAGCCTCAACACCAATAACTTTTACGTGAGGGATGAGGTTCTTGATATATACGGCGATACCTGCTGCTAAACCGCCGCCGCCGATCTGAACAAAGATGCTGCTGATATCATTACACTGCCCCATGAGCTCATGAGCAACGGTGCCTTGACCGGCAATAACATCAGGATCGTCATAAGGAGGGATCATAGTAAGACCCTTTTCCTTTGAGAGCTTTTGAGCATAGTCATAGGCTTCGTTAAAGCTCTCACCATACAGCACTACCTCAGCGCCAAAGCGACGCACAGCATCCACCTTTAAGTCTGGGGTGGTGTTAGGCATTACGATGACTGCCTTGCAGCCTAAGTTCTTGGCTGATAATGCACAACCTTGTGCATGGTTACCTGCAGATGCGGCTACGATACCGCAGCTTAATTGCTCCTTAGAGAGCTGACGAATCTTGTTATAGGCACCACGAATCTTGAAAGAGTGAACAGTCTGATAGTCCTCTCTCTTGAGTAAAATCTTGCCACCACCAATCTTGTCGGATAATTTCTCAAGCTTGTGCAGTGGGGTTAAACGAGCAACAGGATAAATGCGTGCAAGCAAGATCTTACGAAGATAGTCCTGCCCGCTTAATGCATTCTCTTGACTCATGGTGCGCTCCTAAAAATCTGTCTTACGCAAACTCTAAATACATACCAACTCAAACAAGTAAAGATGCCAAGCAAAGATCAATTCATAGCATTCTTATGCACGCATAATGTGGCAATGCACAGATATACAAGCAAAATGAAGTGACGCCCTACTTACTGCCTTACCAAGTTAAGTGAGTTTGCGTCGATGCGGCGGTCGTTATTAGAGTTGTAACCGCGACATCTAGAAAACAATGCCACTCAAAGAGTGGCCTCAAATAATGAGTTCGATAGTAGCACGCAAACTAAGCCTAAACTGCAATGCCCCGCAAGTGCCTATCTTGACTAAGGTTTGGGCAAAAATGGTGCGTAACTTTGGTGCATACTCCCCTACCGTCTACTGCATTTCAAGTTATAGACAAATCTGCAATCCCCGTCATGCAAGCCATAACAGCTAACTTCCCAGTTACATAAAGTATGAGCATTCAAATACGTAATCCTGATAAAACGACCAGTAAACCCAATTCAGATTAGTAAATTCATTGAGATTTGAGCATTGAGTGTAGAGCCTATTCAGAGCCAAGTTCACGGAGCAAAATCAACGCAGATCTCGTATCCCATAAAGCGAAAAAGCGACCACAGCTGATGATCTATCCCCATCATCAGCCATGATCGCTTAAGCTAGACTACGCTATAAACATCAAGTCTTAAGCGCAGTCTATAGATTTACTCTTAGCTAAGAGCTCATTAGAACATGTAACGGCACTGTGCGTTAACGCCGAAGCTGTCGGTGTTGGAAGATCCAGTGTAGTTGATTCCAAATGAGGTACCAAATGCACCGTTCTGAGCACCTAAGCCAACAGTTAAGCCGTACTGAACTTCATCAAGCACCTCAGTGTTCATAGCAACAGCCATTGGCTTAGTGCTGTTGAACTGGGTATGTGACTTAGCCTCAGTATCGCCAGTGTTGAAGGCAACAGTTAAGTCTGCGCTAGGAGCTAAAGTCCAGCCGCTGGTGCTAAATGCCTTAGATAAGGTTACACCCAGTGGGATGGAGAATACGTTCTGCACATCAAAGTCAGTAGTAGCGATAGCACCATCTGCTGACATTAAGTCATAGCTGTCGGTGTTGATGCGGATGAAACGTGCACCTAAGTGTGGAGTTACATCAACTGCAGCAGTAGAGATGGTGTACTGACCAGTTAAGCCCATAGTAACAGCCTTGGTGTCAGCCTTACCAGAAAGATCTAAGCCCTCAACCTCGTGAGAGATTACGGTCATGGAGGCATCGCCAACTAAAGCAAAGTTACCAAAGCCCATTGCTGAGTAAATACCAAAGCCGTAGTAGTCAAACTCGTCCTTGAGGCCATTACCCTGACCCTTGCCTTCTGCATCACCAGAACCGATGTTGAATACAGCACCAAAACGCATGTTGCCGTTTACAGTATCAGTACCAAATGCTACACCAGCAAGGTCAACATCTGAGCCGTAAGATACGCCCTCAGCGTTGAAACCGTCGGAATCAACAGACTTGTACATTGGGGTTAACCATACACCGCCGTTAGCCTGTGAGCCAGTGGCAGAAATGGTTGCAGCCTCTACACCAACGGCACCAACACGACCAAACATTGCGTCAGCCATGGTGGTTACTGCAGCAACAGCAGCCTGCTGGGCACCTGCGTAAGTTGCAGCATGAGCAGCAGCATCGATTGCACCGTATTGCTTAGCAGTAAGAGTATTAACTACAAAGTCATAGCCTAAGCCTGAAGCACCAGAGAACTCGCCATTTGCATAGTCAACAAACATCTGACCAACAGGTGCGGATACTAAGCTACGAATCTGTTTCTCTACCTCAGGATCAAGCTTTAGAGTTACACCTGTAGTAGAAAGATCAGCACCATTAGCATAAGTGTAAGTCAAAAGACCACCAGCAGCCTCAACAACTAAATCACCACTTGCGGTTACTGTGCTGCCAGTA
Organism: uncultured Anaerobiospirillum sp.; assembly: GCF_902485895.1. Lineage (NCBI taxonomy): Bacteria > Pseudomonadati > Pseudomonadota > Gammaproteobacteria > Aeromonadales > Succinivibrionaceae > Anaerobiospirillum > uncultured Anaerobiospirillum sp. The sequence goes on from NZ_CABTML010000048.1 coordinate 9,935, forward strand.
CCCTGTGCTGCAAAGATCTTAAGTCCAGTATCCTTAGCAGTGATGTCACCGATTAAGCTTACCTTTGCACCTTCTGCAGCCTGAACCTTTGCTGCAACGGTTGTTGTGCCTGCGCCAGAAGTGAAAGTAATAGCAGGCTGTGATTTGTCAGCACCGAATGCATTGTCAGTGATGATAAGAGCAGCGTTCTTACCAAGCTCTAAGGTGTTCTTAGGAATATTGCCGTTTACAGTTGTATCAGTAATGTCGTGCTTTACGATAATACCGTTATCGTACTTAACAGACAGTGGCTTGTTGAGAACTAAAGCATTAGCAGGACCAGTTGAGCCAGAATTTGTAGGATCAGCAAACTTGCCATCTACAAGGTAGTTGGCCATTACTGAATTGAACTCGGCCTCATCAAAGCCATAGCCGAAAGCAGCGTTTTGACCAACATACAGACCGCCGGCTAATACGCCCACGTCTTCTTTGGCATCACCAGCCTTAATCTCTTGAACAGCAAGAACTGATGCCTTCTCAGTGTAAGCAGGATCAACGAAGATCTTGCCAGCCTTGAACATAAGGGTCTCAGCAAATACGGCCGCAGTTGAGCTAGGCTCATCGCCAACCTTATCCTTACCAATGGTTAAGGAGCTAGCTGCCTTGCCAAGCTCAAGAGTTGCAACGTCAACATTTGCACCACCAGCAATGGTTGAGGCGTTTTCAAGGCTTAACTTGCCAGCATCAACGTCACCCATGATGGTTGCAGTTTCCTTAACAACTACATCACCGGAAGCAAAGACATAGCCACCCTTGCCAACGTTTAAGTCATTTGTAAATACGGAACCAGACTTAACGTTAAGCTGAGCACCATCCTTGATGTTTACAGTGCCGAGAGTAGTAGTTGCGTTAGTACCAAATGAGCCAGAGACAACTTCAACATTAGCACCGTTAGCAATGGTTACAGAGCCTGAGCCATTGTTTGTGGCAGTAACAGAACCAATCTTACCGCCAGTACCACCAAGCACCAGAGTATTGTTTGCCTCAAACTTTACGTTGCCAACAGCCTTGCCTGCACCATCAACGGTAACATACTGGCCGTTAGCGCCATTAGCATTTGCGTTGGATAAGGTTAAAGCGCCGCCATCCTTTAAAGCTACGGTATCACCGCCCTGAACAACTGCATTACCAATGAAGTAGTTGTCGGTTACACCAGCAGATTCAATCTTACCCTGAACGTTCTCGTAGCCGTTAGTTACGCCAGGTGCTACACCTGCATCACCACCTAAGCCCATCTGTGGCTGGGTTGTAGGCTTATCTGACAACTTGATGTCAAAGAGGCCCTTGAAGCCAGTATCTTCACGGAACTTCTTGAACTTTTCAAGAGTCATAGAGATGGCATTGCCACTCTTGTCGAGTAAGCTAATCTGAGCATCGGTAGTGCCCTGAACAGCAGACTTAGCATATGCAGCTTCAATTAATGATGAATCTTCGGCCTTAACAACCTTGTCTGCGCTGAGGATTAACTTACCTGCATTAGAAATTGAGGCACCGTTTGCATTAAGCTTTAAGGTCTCAACATCCTTAGCGTTCACGCTTCCGCCGTTAATTTCGAGCTTGCCGGAAGCATCAGTTGTAGTTAAGGATTTGGTTACATTAAGCTGCGCATCCTTTGCTACGATTGCCTTACCTTTAGTTACAGTAAGAGTTTTAACGCCCCATTCACCGCTAGCTACATTAAGGCTACCTGAAGAAGGAGTTGCTTCACCTAAAGTGATGCTTTCGAGGTCTAATGCTTTACCTGTACCGTTAAGAGTAAGCTTAGCGCCATTCTGAAGAGTGAGGCCCTTGTTGTCCTTGATCTTGATATCTTTTGCGATCTCAAGGTTTACACCTTTGACAACAACAGCTGCTGAATCTTTACCTAAAGATAACTCATTAAAGGCTAAGGTTACGCCAGCATTTGCTGCAGCACCAGAAACCTCATTAGCACCCTCAAATTTGGCCTTGTCAGCGGTGATCTTTAGTTCACCCTGACTTGCAACACCAAGCTTGCCGTTCATGACACCAGCGGAAGTAAAAACACCTGCTCCACCATCGCCTAAAGCAATGGCAGTATCACCTGAGTCAGTAAGGTTAATTGTGCCACTAGTACCCGCTGCAGACTGAACAGTACCAGCCAGGAAATTCTTAAATACAGCAGACGACATCTTGGCTGTACCGCCGCTAACAACTTTCAGAGTTGCATCAGTTCCAATTTTTACTTTAGCAGCAGCTGCCTCAAAGTTTACTGTACCAGCAACAATAAGATTGCCACTGTTTGATAAAGTTGAGTCTGCTGCAAAGGTGGAGGTACCTTTCAGGGTAATGGTCTTTTGGGCAGTGTTGTTGTTAACTGTACTGCCACTTTCTGCAACGAGACCATTTTCAAATGTCAGAGCGTCGCCGTTATCGACAGTACTTTTATTCTTTGCGTTTACAATGCCCGTAACTAACAGATTACCGCTGTTATTCAAAGTGCCAGCTAAATCAATACCAGAAGCTGAAATCTTAGCTGCACCATCTACTACAGAAATAGTGCCGCCCTTGATATCGAGCTTTCCTGTGCTTGATAAAGTACCAATATTATCAGCGTCTTTTGTGGTGCCGAACTCAACTGTACCGTCATTGATAGTGACTGTTTTGCCAGATAAGGTACCGCCGCCAGCAACAGTAATCTTACTGCCGCTGTTTACAGTTAAGGCCTCTGTTGCATTAATTGAGGTGTGCTTTGCTACGGTAATCTTAGCCTCATCACCTGCTGTTGCTGTACCGCCAAGACCAACTGTAAGGTTTGCAGCAGTAACAGATGTAGCTAATTTTTCATCATCTGCTTTAGCTACAAGAGCAAGAGTACCTTTGTTTACAGTGATATCCGCTACAGTTACATTTGTAGCGGCTGCAGCAGGGGTGCCGCCAGCATTGCCTGACTCACCAATAGTCAGAGTAGCATCAGTACCAGCCTCGATTACAAAAGATGTATTGCCAAGATTTACATTAGGCTTAGCTGGTTGAGCTGTAGCGTCAGCACCTGCTGCGACACCTTTTATAGTATGATCTGCACCACCAGTAATTTTGATCTCTAGTGCTTGAGCGCCTTCTGCTCTATTTGCAGCGGAAGTGATAGTTAATCCGCCGTAAGTATTATCTGCAGGTGTAGTATCAGTTGTTGTGCCATCGATAGTCACGTTTGCATCGGCTGCACCAAACTTAGCATCATCAAAGGTTGCACCACCTTTAGCAGCTTGGGCTTGTCCTGAGGCTAAGGCGGCAGCAGCGATAGCTGCGACCATGGCGATATTGGCGTTCTTGAAGATAGCGCGGTATTGGGCCATTAAGAACTTAATGGCGTTGTTGGTTTGCTTCATTGTGAAAGCTAATTATCTAAATTGAGTTATCAGATGAGCTCTGCATTGGCTGCAAAAGCTTTTGGCTTACGCGTGACTAGCTTAGGGGATAAGCAAGCTGCTTTATTTGATGCAACTGGTTTAGTATGCTTGTTCTAGATGAGATTGCTCGTTGCATGTGTATGCGCCTGTCTTTATTGGCTGCTAGCAACGTGCTTATGCTTTATGTGTCTTAAAACAACGTCTCTTTAGTCTACTGTGGGTATGTAATGGGTCAAGGCATAGCTATCACGCAAAAATGCTGCTTAGAGCAGACAATATTAGCTATGCTGCTTGAGGCGGGATTACAGTTCACATTGGATTAAAGAGATAGCAGTGAAGGTACTGCTTTTTGAAATGCGTTGTGCTGAAGACTTTGTAATGCAGCTATGAAAACTGCATGAGGAGTTTGCTTGATTAGCAAGTGCATACATCTATATGACAAGACTACCGAGTAAGCCTGAATCATTTAGATGTGCGGATTATACCACCAGATGCTTAAATTGAGTTAAGTCATATGACATAACTGCGAATCCATGATCTACCGCGCACAAATTTTGAGCTTTAACGGCAGTTTAATACTCATTTTAGTTAGTTTGTGGTTGTGGTTATGGTTGTTGGTAGATCTTAGTGGCTCTTGCACTGTTTCACGGGGTAATGTTTCTTAGGAGGTTGGCGCGTCCTATTATGGTACAGCGTGATTTGAGGCGGGATGCTTTTCTTTGCTGGGATTTCCGATTGGGTATTGGGGATCAAAAAAGGGACTCAATGAGTCCCTTTTGGTAGGAGCCTGTTCTATTGTGGCTCCATGAGGCTTGTATGTTAAAGGGTCTTGAAGAATGAGAGGCTCTCACGCAGGTTCTTCATTGACTTAACGGTATCGTCAATAATGACCTTAGCATCCTGGGCATTCTGATTAACCTCACGGGTAAGTCCTGAGATGCCATGGATGTGAGTAGAGATCTCGTTAGTTGCAGCACTCTGCTCTTCTGCAGCTGAAGCAATCTGAGTAATCTGCATGTTCACATTGTTAACGTGCTCAAGCATGTTACGCATGGTGGATTCAACCTCAGCAGTCTCTTCAGAGGTAGCTTCCATATTGGTAACTGACTGATTAATGGAGCGTACAGCAGTAGCTGCATCCATCTGAATACCCTGAACCATGTCTGCAATCTCTTTAGTAGATGCAGAGGTGCGGGATGCAAGGGCACGAACTTCATCAGCAACCACGGCAAAGCCACGACCTGCCTCACCAGCACGAGCAGCCTCAATGGCGGCATTTAAAGCTAATAAGTTAGTCTGAGCGGCGATCTCTTCAATGGTATTAACGATGGAGTTAATGTCCATAGAGCGCTTAGCTACCTTATCAACGGCCTCAGAGTTAGCTCTAATCTCTTCACTTTGCTTACGAATAGAGCTGATGGTGGCATTAATACGTTCTACACCCTCATCGATAATGGCCTTGGTGCTATGAGAGAGGTTAGATGCATCTTCACAGTTATGGGCGATATCCTGAGTGGTAGAGAGCATCTGCTCAGATGCAGCTGACACAGTGATGGATTTACCTTCACAGTCAGCGATCTTATCGGTGATTATGCCTGTGGTCTCGATCACCTGACGCATAGCCTCTTGGGTATCCTCAGACTTTTTCTTAACCTCATTTAACGCAGTACGTAGATCTGCACGCATGGACTCAATGTACTGCAAGATCTTGCCAAAGTCGTCCTTGAAGTATTTGTCTACCTTAAAGGTGAAGTCACCATGGCTCATCTTAGAAATGTAATTATCTAAGTGGAAGATAGTACGGCCTAAGAAAAAGTTTGTCATGTAGGCGAAGATACCGCCGATAAAAGCGCCAATGAGAGGCACAATTAAGCTAATGTAAGCTAAGGTTGGATCAGAACCTTGTCTTGCTAAAGATACTACGAGCCTGGTCTGAAGCCTAGCTGCATCAGCAGTGTACTGCAGCGCATTCATCACCTCAGGACGATAGACTCGTAGATACTTAATTAAAGCTACATTACGAGTGCTGCTCTCAACAAGGGTTCTAATCTCCTTATGATAATCAGCAAGCTTAACGCCCTCTTTCTTGTAGTCAGCGATGATACGTTCGTATTCAGGGCTTGAGTCTAAATCACCCACTTTCTTTGGGTTCATAATATTGGCTGCTTCCACAACCTTACGAATGGCAGCGCCTGCCTCGTCTAAATACTTGCTAGTGTCTGCAGGAGTAACCTTTTCAGCCGATAAATAACTGATGGTAATACGATCGTACTTTTCCATGGCCTTTTGCAAGGTAGTAATACGACCGAAGGAGCGATTAACAATAGTCTCAATATGTTCCGATGCAGTAATACTTTGCATGGTGCTTATAAAAGACATGCACGCACCAGTGATAATGATGATGATCAATAAGCCTGACACCAAAGTCAGTTTGACCTTTGTATTTAAGTCGTAGAACCAGGTAAACATATATCAGCCTCGAAATAGCGTTTGCTAAGACGATTCGCACTTGATGCAATGCCGCAAATACAAACAATCTAGCCGCTATGTGCGCTAAAGTGCCATCTAGCACTACTAGTCACATAAAGAAAAAATACAGTGCAACCAAACAAAAGAGTAAAGAGCATTTAGGTTATAAACTTAGAAGCTTAGGTAACACAAAATGCATCTTGATTTATATGATGTAGATTACTTACACCTGCCTCGAGAAACCAAGCTGTAAGAACATGCAAAAGCCCAAGCATCGCTTGAGAGAGTAACTATGTTCTTAATAGCTAAAGACAAGGCAAGCTATTGCTTTAGTACTTGCAGACAGCACAGAAAAGATACAAATACAGCCACAAATCCTAAACCACTTAATGACTTGTCTAATTCCGATAGAACAGGCTTACTTGATGTCGTGAAGTCGTTAGACTGATAATCACGGGCCAAATTTAGTGGCCTTATAAGCTGACATAAGGCAAGCTAGAACCACCTTGGTGACAGTCGGTTTTGCAAAGGTGCACACTAAAGCTAACACCCATGTCAATAAATCGCAAGTAATGCCTTTGAAGTCTATGATCTACATCGGAAACTAAATGCACTATATTGATTCATTCACCTAAATACGTAGATACAAAACAAACCTAAATGCAAACTAGCCTCGTGCGTTGATACACCGATACTCGTCTAAAAACACGTCATAATCTTTAGCCTCAAAGCTGCTATCAAAAAGTACATTTTTCTTAACACTTTGCACCATTCAAAGACATTTTTAAGCCCACATAGCAAGCCGTTTGATTGTTTTAAAACCTTACGTTTCTCCATGCATCCACAAGTGCATTTAAAGCCCTATAAAACCCAGCTCTTAGGCCTGTAATAAGGGATTTAACCATAATTTCTTCACCTAAAACCAAGAGCCTACAGCCTGATTGACGTAGTAATGTGCTAATAATGCGGTTGCGCAGTGCAATATGCGTTTTCTTGCGTTTTTAGCCTGTTTATCCTGAATCTCGCCACCAATCTTGAGTAAATCACTATCAAGCATACATAAGCGCTGCAGCAAAACCTTTATCACCTGATATAGACTTGAAGGACACATGAGAGCATTTAGCCACGTCGATCGGAACGAGTCGCTATAACTTTAATAACCAAACCTACCTGTTCATACTACCGTCCAAAGACCTCTCTTTCTCAGATACTGACGAGTTACTTCATGGCTCTTAACTGGTAACGAGTTCAATAACTACTGCCGATAAGCTTTATTACCAGATAAGATAACCTGGCAGAACTAATCTTATTGTTCTGCTATGCGCTTTAAGCTAGCAGCTTGCCTATCTACCTAGCCTCATGCAAATGGCATGTGCAGCCTCTAGACTATCTTAGAAATTAGTCATGCGTGATGTTCTTCACTATGGCTCATGCTCGATCTCGACTTTATGCTACATGTGGTTTATGTAGCCTTCAATGCGCCAATAACTGCGTATGGTGTCCACTGCAGCAAACTATTTGATTGTGCCCCTTAACTCGCATTGGTATTGTGCCTAGACTGCATGAAGTGATGAGCGATCTTGGCTTGATTGCTCAGCACCGCGCTTTAACTTATAGTACACTCCCTTGAGAGTCTGCATAGGCGGGTCTTAAGTAGTCTAACCATACGACTGCATCTTGGCGCTTTGTGTGGTGGGAATTGCGCTTGTCGTAGTGTTGCTTAGCTAGGCAAGGTTTTTTGAGAGCGTTTTGATGCACGTGAGTCGCTGCAGATGTTTTTGGAGTGATTGTGGTGAGGTTGAGCGGAATATTTTCGGGGTGCATAAACAACAAAGGAGCCTTGCGGCTCCCTTGTTTGCTGGCGTATCGCATGGTACGCCTAAGGTGCAGTCTTGATTAGAGGCTGCTTGGTAAGAATGCGAGGAAGAAAGACAGAATGGCTGAGTTGGAGAAGTCGATGAACAGAGCACCAACTAAAGGCACTACGAAGAAGGCCTTTGGTGACTGGCCATTAGCACCGGTGAATGTCTCCATGTTAGCCATAGCATTTGGTGTAGCACCCATACCGAAACCGCACTGACCGGTTGCAATAACAGCAGCATCGTAGTCCTTACCCATGATGCGGAAGGTGACATAGTATGCAAAGGCAGCCATAATAACGGTCTGAACGAGCAGGATGGTGATGAGAGGCAGAGCCAGAGCAGAGAGCTCCCACAGGTTCATAGTCATCAGAGCGATAGCTAAGAAGAGCTGCAGTGCGATACCACCGATTACGTTGATTGAGTGCAGTGGAATCTTGCGGCCGCTGAAGTCTAAGTAGTTACGGATAACAGCTGCGACCATCATTGGGCCTAAGTAGGCAGGGATGGTGATGTTTAAAGCTGAGAGGCCTAAGATGATGAAGTGGCCGATACCCATAGCAATGATGATGTAGCAAGTAGCACTAAAGAGTAAGTACTCGTCGATGTTCTTTTCTTCTTTGGTGAGCTTACCTTCAACCATATCTGGGTTTTCAACTACGTGGTTGATCTGATCGTCAGATGCACGTAAGTGATACTTAGCAAGTAAGCGCTTACCAACTGGACCACCAATCATACAGCCCGCTACTAAACCGAAAGTAGCAGAGGCGATGGATACGGAAAGACCAGCCTCGAAACCGTGCTCAACGAGCAGCGGACCGAATGCAGCAGAAGTACCGTGACCACCAGTTAAGGAGATGGAACCAGCGGCTAAGCCCATGAAGAGGTTCTGGTCGAATAATGCTGCGATACCAACACCAACGAAGTTCTGAACGAACACTAAGATGATGGAGCAGATTAAGAACATGAGCACAGCATAACCACCGTTAAGCAGCATCTTTAAGGATGCAGCGAAACCGATGGTGGTGAAGAATGCCAGCATTAACAGGTTCTTAAGACTACTGTCGAAGGTAAATTCGAAAGTTTGTGTTACGTGACCAATGAGAGTAACGACGGAGAAGATGATACCGCCGATAACTGGGGCAGGAATGAAGAACTTCTTCAAGATGGTGAATACTTCCTTGATGTAGCGACCGAGCAGCAGGAGCACTACTGCGATGGCTAGGGTCTCTTCCATGCCGAATGTGTATGTAAACATTTAATCTACCTTCTTAGCAAACAAATCGAACAAGCTAAGCTGATGCAAACAATTGCCTAAGGGTCGACTCGGGTTAACTGTGCAACACGATAGTAGGCATTTACCTACTCTCATGCAGCTCAGTTAACCAAAGCCACAGCAAACAATACTTGCACGTGTAAGTGCTTTAAGACACTTGATGCAAATACTTTTATGCCGACTAAATCATTGACCCTGAAATTTTAGGAACTACCTAAGTAGTACACACAATGAGTGGTCTAAGCTTAGCGGCCACACACGCCACTTAGTTAAGATTACTCATGGCTGCATCCTAAGGTAGAGAGTACCTTCACTTGTGATGCTGCCTGAAATTAATAGCACACTAGAGCTTTTGGCAAAATGCAGAGCACTTTGGTCTCTCAAGTACTATAGCAACAGATGCTTAAGGGGCTAATTGTTTTGCACAATGCTATACAGAGCTATTAGAAGGGCTCTGTTGCTCGTGGGCTTTGGGTCGGACATACAGCCCAACAAAAGTGTCCACTTGTTTTCCATTAAACGCTTAAGCACTACAGGGCATAAGTACTGCCCTTTAATGACTCAAGGCGAAAACAAGCTAGCGTAAAACTTAGACACTTGCCAAAGAAGTTTTTCCTTTGCGCAAGATTAAGATCACCATAATTAATGATCTTGATCGTTCACAAATCCATGAAAAACGGTCATATATTACAGCATTAACGTATTTGAGCAAATATTAGAGTCACAAAGTACCTAAAAATTTTTACACATTTATGTAGATAACGCCCAGAGAGCCGCAAATTTTGCGAAAAAACACGAGAAATTTAGCCCAAAGCACCCAAAAAAGGACCAAAATCACCAAGAATCATTAAAAAATGGCTGATCTGCATTATTGAATACACCACCAACTTATCAAGATACAAGCACCCATCTAGTGCAATTTCCAACCATCAAAAGCCAAAATTCCCGTCATATGCACCAATAAAGCGCAAAACTCAAACACAAGCAAAATTCTCAACTCAAAGCGCAGAGTATTCGCTCTCAGCAACACGAATCAGCCACCAAATTCAACCCTGCCATGCCTATCTTCAAAAGTCGCACACAACCTACCGATGCATACTCAAGACATGCCTTTCCAAGGCATTTGTCTTCAAGTGCTACCATGCCTTTCAAAGCAACTTTGTCGCTGTATAGCGGCTCGTACAGATTGATAACCACGCAAAAGCTGATGGTTATGGACTATCTCCTCTCTTGAGCACATCGTAACAAGTAACTCTATGAAATATCGTTTCTGACGCTTCTCAAGTGCTCGCTACCATTTGCTTATCATCGAATATGGAGATATTGCGGTTCTGAACTTTACTCCAATGCGTATCTTCTGCATTGAACCGCTTACCCGGAAGTAAATGTACTACTTCTTTCTCTTTCTCTCTCTCTCTTTAATGTATGTAGTCGCTAAACTGAGCATAGGCACAATCCGGTGCTCAGCGGCGTCACCCTGCATGTCAAGGGTTAAAAGCCTATTCACTCTTTAGAGGCTATTACTAACATGTAATCATAACCGTTCACCAAGGAACAACAATAAGAGGACTCACTTTGTCTAAGGCTGCAGAGGTTTGATCGCTGATCTCGTTGCTATGGGAATCACTGAGCATGCCGGTTTGCTATACAGATTGGCATTAAGAGCTTTATGAACTGAGTGGTGTTAGAGCGGTTGTTGCGATACTGATGCGCTGAAATTTTGTGGATAGTTTTGATCAGAACACTTGCAAGTTTGAACCTTAAACAGCGTGAATCTGAGTAAAGCGTGTTCACTGGCATTCACAAGAGTGATCATGCCATAATCTATGGATTGCATGTATGCTTGTAAGCTTGAGAGATGCACGGGTTGGCAGCACTGTGCGTGGCTGCTTAAGCTTGGTTTTGGAAGGAGCTGAGGATGACGACACTACTACTGCAGCAGCAGTTACAGGGTTTTGCTGTGATCTTGCTGCAGTAGTGCGTGTGTGTGCTAATGGATATTGAGGCGAAAATGATGGACTATGGCTCGTTAGTCTTGAGAGTCTTTTGCGCCAATGGCGTCGGCATCGGATTCGGTGTCGGCTTCATCAGCATCTAAGGCTAAGTTTAAGGCAACCTTAGCTTTTCTAGAGGCCTCTCTACGCCAATAGTCGAGGTTCTTGTCTTTGTAGGTAAAGTACATTGGACCTTGATAAGCGTTTGACGAGATCTTCATGTCTTCAGGCATGAATGTTCTTACAAAAGTAGAGGTGCTGTACTTAACACCTTGGTATTCAACCTCATCGTCATTGGCGATCTTTACAGTCAGCTTGGTTGCATCAAACACTACCTCATCACCTGCTTTAAGGCCAATCATGGAGAACTTGAAAGGTACTCGATAGCACATAGGTAGAGTACGCCAATCACCACCATCAAATAAGCGGCCCTTGCTATAGAACTTAGCAGCCTCTTTAAGGTACTCAATCGCTTTCTGATTGGTCATCTTAATAAGAAAGCCCTGCTTCTCATCAAGCACATCATTCTTGTTTTGCTTGTGGTACTCAAACTTCATACCCATATGATTTGGGTTTTTAAAGTAGTTGCAGACACCAGTAACGTCTGCTACCTCAAGTGCACCCACAATGCTGTACTCTCCAAACAAAGGAAAGGCGTCGAGCTCCTTGTCACCCGGCTTAAGCTGATGATCAGTTGCAATGATCTTAACTACGTTTTTCAAGTCTTTTGTATGCAGGATATAGAAGTACTGCTTATTGTTTTCCATGAGGCCCACTCCTTTGAGAAACAGCAAAGCAAAAAGCTAAATAACGATGAGGTCTATCAATCGAGCATCAGTAGCTAAAGTATTGCAAGCATTACAACTACTTGAATCAAATACCCCAAGCCAAACTGATCTCAAATACCACGCTGAATCATAGCAGAGAATCTGTAGCTATGCGTGTGCGCATAGTCCCAATTGCAAGTACCTACTCTCGCGACTACCCATCTGATTTTGCTCAAATCCTCTGCGCATCCTGCTCGCACCTGCCTTCAATAAAAATCAAAGATTATTTGAGCCTGCATCATAAACTCAGCAAAATGATGATCTCATGTCATTAAGCCCTGAATGCAATCTCAATGCGCAACGATCTGGATAAACATCATGCATTGCCTAAGTTCAGCCTACGCCACGTATCTCTGCTTGCACAATACGACTATTGCCGTGGCATGGGCTGAGGCTATGGCGAGGAACGATCTTGTAAGTACAGCGCATTAATCCTTATTGGTTAGAGCCTGGCGTTTTAGTTCGTAATTGGCGATCTTGCTTGCTTTTTTTAATGAGTAGAGCCAGTCTATGCCACTTCATTTTTCTGATCCATCTTGTTCTACGGGAGTGTCCTCTATTTGAACGAGCCGTGAGACAGTCTTGAATGTACCTCTATATCAGTTGCTGGAAGCGCTTCATGGTGCAGGTGCTGGTGCTGTTTAGCGCCTAATTAGAGATCAATGGTGCAAAGTATACTGTTAGCTATGAGCGTAAAAGTGGTGCTGGCTGGTTTTGATGGTTTGCGGCGAAAATATGGCAAGTTTTGTGTGGCAATAATTGAGCAATGATGGGCACGTTATCTAACGTAACCTCGGTGTTGTAAAGCTAAATGCCTGAAACTGTAGTGCAATTTGTCTACGTTTCTAGCTGAAGTGAACGGTGATTATGCTGGCATAAAGTTGATGTTTACGGCATTTGCGAACAGAGCTGGGGGTTTGAGCGTTAATTTTTTTCAATTTTCTGGCTGATTTCTGTCAATTTCATATCTAGGAATCCGTTATTTAAAGAGGGTGCAGGATACTATTTGATCTCTGTCATGTAGCTCCTGACTCAAAAGAGATCTACAAACCTACTTGCTAGTATTTGTTTAGCAAGGGAGGATCTGCTTAGCAACACTGTTGCAGCCATGCATATGATGCTATCGATCTATCGAGTGCTGATGTTAAAGATGCATTGGGCCGATGGCCGTGAGTTTGAGCTGAAACGCTATGGGCAATTGGTAATTGCCTTAGCCAAGTTTCGTGCTTGCACTGCGGTGTGTATTGCTCATGGTGATGCATGCAAATGATGCTGCTAATGCTGATGTAGAATGTTTTTGGCTTGTTCACAATGTCTGAGTACATGTAAGACTTTCAGAGGCTTTTGCATTAAGTCATTGTTTCTCTCATCTAATGGAACAAATGTACAGCTGAGCTTAATCATACTGACGCATAGCAAGGCAAGATTTAGCTACTAGCTACTAGGCTTCAATGGCACTTAGTTGTTGCCTTGGTTTGATAGTGCTGCTTAGCACTTGAGCGCTGTTTATCTTGCGCTAGAGTGCTGAGGGCAAAGGTGCTCTAGGATTAGCCTTGAGCTTTGATACCCATTGCTATGACTAGCTATGATGAGTTTGGCAAATAATATTGGCGTTGTAACTCTTATGTTGCTGACATAAGGGGTACATAAGTAAGTATTGTCTTTAGTACATCTCTTACCTTTTAGTATTTACATGGTGTGTAGATACTTTTTTGCTACCTTGATGGTCATTGAGCACACTTAGATCTAGTCAATTGTGATTTTCACAGGTATGATGAGTAGCCGCAGTATTTTGTGGCAGTAAATAAGATTCTGTGATCTTATTTAATGCTCGATCACTACATCAGTGTGTACGACATGGTGATAGACAGCTAGTTTTGTGGGTGCGTTATGCGCAAAGAACAAGATATTAAGATCCGGTTAATACCCTTGCCCAGGGTATAGACAGACTCTAGTTCATCACAGTGTAAGTGAGACTGGATATTAGACGCTTAGCAGTGTGGCTTTGCGGTTCTTTTAGCTTTTGCTATTTGCTTTTATCCACTTGAGCTTACAGACAATGGATAGCCACTTTCAGTGCAATATTCCATGCCCACAACTTAGTACTCAAAGGGTATACACATGTCGTTTAAGGGAAGCAGAGATTACTTTAGATATCTGTTCGAGGAGCTTGGACAGATACGCTACGATTACCGCGTAGCTGTGCGCCGATCCCGTCGTTATTTTGATGGCCTCGTTATGGATGCTCTCTTCCTTGCTAGCCAAGGTGTGGAGAAGTACTCCAATAAACTAGCCAACGAAATCTCCTTTAACGATGTGCTGTTAAAGCCTTTTGATATCTTCTATGAGGCTCTTGAAGAAGAAGAGCGCTTAGAGCAGCTGTTAACTAGCCGTAAGCACATTGAACGTGAGCATAAACTCTTAATTGCTCTACCAAAAGATCTCTTAGATGATATTCTCACCGGCTTTTGCTGGCAGACCTATGCCTTAGGTCGCACCTGCAAGCACATGAACAATCTCATCCATAAGATCATTCTCTCCTTAGATGGCCGAAATGACTCAGCAACCCTAGCTTTATGCAATGACTTAAGAGCTACCTGTGGTTGCGTTAAAGATCTGCGCCGTGACATCTTAGATGCTCTTGACGGCATGTACTTTGACGTGACTGGCAACCGCTATCATGAAGAGAATCTCTGCCTTGAGATCCCTGAGTATGGTAATGAGCTCAAAGAGAGTAAAAAAGCCGCTCAAGCTGCCCAAGAGAACTGCAGCAAAAAGCACCCTAACCATATGCAAAATGGTAACGAGTGCGTAATCAACAATGAAGACGGCACCGAGTACGAGTTAGCACCATACGAAGGCCCTGAGGTAAGTAACTGCTTTATCTATGCTTTAGATATCTATCTTACCAATGAAATTCGTCAGGCCTTAGATAAGAATTCAGGCCACTATGGCTTTAGCAACGATGGTCGCCGTGTTTTCCGCGATGATGATCAGATCGAAGCTAAGTTCTTAAATAATCAAGAGAAGCTCTTAAAAGTTGTTAAGACTCGTCGTCTCTTGCGCATGTTCCGTACCTTCATCTACGTTATTCAGTCTTTCAAGTACGCCTTAGAGGCTGCTAGTGAAGGTGTTGAGCGCGTCAGAAGTGGTGAGCCACAGATTAGTGCTGACCACGACAAAGAGTTCTTTGACTACATTGGCAGCTATATGAGTGCTGTTGATAAGTACAAGCGTAAGGGTCGTCAAACTCCTCCGCTTACCGATGACGAGCTTATCGCCGCTACTCATACCGACCCGCAGCCATGCTCTACCACCAAAGCTGCAGCACTCCACGACCACCACCACAAATAAACAAAGACTCAAAGGACCAACCCACAACGGCGTATCTAAAAATCCCGCCGCTTGCCCTACTCACCTAACTTGCGTAGGGCCACCAAAACCAAGCCAAGTTAAGCTAGGCCCTGCCACGCAAGACGAAGTAGCACAGATCAAAGCAGCAAAGGCCACCGCCTGCATCACAGGCCGCAACTAACTGCCCATTCTGCAATGTACCACAGTACTAAAAGAGGCCTAGTCCCTCTCCTCTATCCAGGCACTGCTAAGACAGCCTGCCTATGAGCCACGAGATGGCACTTCAGAACGAGCACAGCCAGACTGCTCTGCAAGGCTATACAAGTAGCTATGTAAGCAACAGCGGCCAGGCTAGCTTGCAAGTTCTCTAGCTAGAGTGCATGCGATCTGCTCAAGGGCTATACCTCATGCGGTTAATTGCTTTCAGGGCATTCTAACTTTCTGATCTCTTTTGCGCCTACTCTGCCTTGCCTTAAGCACTAACACCATAGCAAGAGCAAGGACAAGCACGAAATCACTTGCCTTTAGTAGCTACCCTGTAACGCTTGCTTCTAGCTGCAAGATATCGGCAAGTTCCATTTGCTGTAGCTCTAACAATTGTAATAGCCATACTCATAGCCAAAAGCAAATGCAAATGCAAATGCATAGAGCAACTTAAACAGCTCCTAGCCAATGCATTCGCTACACGTATTTTATACGTTTTTGAGGTAGTACTAGCTCTTTAGTTGCCTTGGTATAGCCAAATCCGTTGCCACTACAATGCCTTTCTTATGGATTCCAAGTGAGGCTGATGATAAGGCGGCTGAGCACTTCTTAAAGGCAACAAAATGAACATGTGCTCTTCTATTGCTCTTCTATCACAGCTGATTCTAATCAGTGTCAGCTACGGCATTTTATACATGCTTGTAGGCCAAGAAGGTCGCTAGCCTTAATGCTTTGAGATATTGTGGTCTATGACCTTGTCTGATGTAGCACAGGTAGCGGCGGCAAGGTATTGTTAAGCACAATGATGGCTGTGGTGCTTGTGGATGCTATGGGCCTTTTTGCATCGAATACGGCTTGCTAATTAGCTGCGGTAGCGGTCTTTTGCGGTCATGGAAGTGATGCGCACGTTACGGGTGGCATCTGAGTAAACTGACTGCAGGAAGTTAACCTGATTTTTTGCCTCCTCAGTACCGACTACGTTGATGTACCAAACCTTTTCTGTACCATCAAAGCGATAGCCATTTTGCTTGAGCTGATCTTTTACATCAAATGGAGCCTTAACTGCATCGATACGGAAAGTCTGGGTTAAGGAGCTATTGATGAGCTCTTCAAAAGCCTTTGGCATTAAGTGCATTAAATAGCACAGAGCTAAGCAATCATTGCAGGCACGGTGAGCTTCGTAGAAGTAGCCCATGCTCTGTACTAAGAACTCAAGCTTATAACCGCCAAAGCCATGATTTGACCAATTGATCTCTTTTGCCGAACATGCCCAAGCAGATCTTGAGGCTGGACCAAAGCGACGATCAAAGAATGGACGGTCAAACTTAGCATTATGAGCAACGATTAAAGGATTGCCAGCTACGAGGTTTAACACGAGCTCATCATCAAAGACCTGGCCTTTAACCATTTCATCGGTAATACCAGTAAGCTTGGTGATCTCCTCAGGAATAGGACGCTTTGGATCTTCATAAGCATCGTAGATACGATCGATTGATAAGAGAATCTTACGATCTAAAGAGAAGGTACAACGCACTAGACCAAGCTCAATGACCTTGTCAGAGACAGCAGACATACCAGTAGTCTCAGTATCTAAGAAGACTACAGCACATACTCTTTCCTCAGGAGCTCTTGGAGTTAGTTGAATTGGTAGCAGCTCAACGACGTCTTCGCGTGTGATCGGGACTCGCTCGAGAAGTTTGAAGTCATTGGGATGATTTTTGATGTCTTCAAGTCTATCTAGAGGAAACATCTTAGGTCCTTAAGCAATCATGCTCGCTAAATGTCTAAGCTACCAACACTAGCAGCAAAGGTAGATATGTTACAGATGATTTACATCTAAGATCTGTACACAAATTAATTATGTCTATGAGTTAAGTCAGGTGTAAAAGCCCTACTTTGCATCATAAGATTGCGTATTCTACACTTAACTTAGCGCATCTGTGCAAGTCTTATGCATCAATATCACTAGTTTGAAGCTATTATGCCTGCATGCATATGATTATTCTACTAATCACATCAAAATAATATAATTTTTCTAAGCTTTCGCGAGGATCGTCAAACTTTGCCTCAATGCAAAGACCACATCGCCAAAGCACGCCACGCTACGCCACGTCACAACATAAGCTCTAAGATACGAGCACAGCTACATGCATCCACAATATGCCGTACGCAAGAAACGACCACGCGCACAATGAAAGCCAGGCACCAACATCAAAACGATTGACAGTCTTCAGAGCTCCTGAGCTTTACAGCTCAATTGCATTCACCGGCACACAATGAGCATAGTGGCATTTCAACACCAAGCCCTGCAGCCGTGCAGTTTAGCCATACTCAACCTCCTACCCGAAGGTATGAGGGAAAATGCCGTACCTTGTGTCACGCAACACTACACTGCAATTCACGCTGATGCTGTCCTGATGCATCTAATGCTGCTGCATATGCAAGCATTAAAAGCTAATAGCTGACGCTAAGAGCTCGTACCAGCAAAGCTGATGCTTCTGCCAATGATGAGCCTCTAAAGAGGTTGCATTTGGACATTGGCAAGAGGCACTGCACTGAGAGTCGTGCAGCTTATGCAAGCCTATAACTCCTTTGAGCAAAGCCTGCATACGTTAGCCAAGCAAAGCGTTCAAGGTCAGTAAGTATCTGATGAACAGATAAGCTTCTCAGGCATTTAAGTGCTATATGAAACGTACTGCGTAAGCCTATGAGAGGTCATTACCATCATCTGGGCCTCACTATTGTGGTCAGATGATTAAGGTGACATCGATAGCCTCAACAAAGTATTGAGGCCTGTATATTGTGGGCTGGTTGCTGCTGGTTTTGATTAGGCCTCTTCGTGAGGAACTAAGTACATAAGACAGCGTTTGCAGTTAGTAACGAGATCAAAACGATGCTTGCCAATCATTAAGTAGAAGCCTGTAGTAGAGCCACCGAGATCATGGCACAAAGCATGGTTTTTGATTAAGCAATTGCGGCAAGTCATAACAGCGTTGCCAATGAGCCGATTTGGTGGCTCCAAACCGTCTTTCATGTACTGCTCGTAGAAAGCACGTGACTTGGCATTGCTAATTAAGCGTGGGTCAATACTACCCTCTGGGAAGAAGATCTGAGCAGCCTTAGCACTACCCACTGCAGCTGATGGATTTGCGCCACTCTGAAGACCCTGGGGATCGGTGTAGACAAGAGACTCAGACTTGCCATCTAAGTATGTAAGATTTGACTCAATGCACTTACAACGTGGCATTTGAACTACACGGATATACTCTTGCAGAGCTTCACGACGTAGATTGTTGAAAGCTGACAGCGGCATTAAAGCATTTGACTCTAAGCCATTGATAGTAATGTCGCTCTCTTGCAGTGACAGATAGTCATCACCAAGCTTTACTAACTTGGAGGTCATGACCTCTTGCTTGAGTGGCTGTAGAGCACTGATATCAAAGTCTGGATTTGACTTAGTAAGCTCCTCATGGACGCTTGCAAAAGTAACACTAGCACTGCCGCAACGCTCATACTCATCCATAAAGCTAATAGACAGGCCATCTGCAGCGATGTCTACTACGCAAGATAATGGAGTCTTACGTAAGATAGACTTTGGCATATTGATGGACTTGATAAAGAGAGTATCTACATTACGATGCAGCTTAGCGCCAACACTCATGCCCTCAGGTACTGCCTGTACGTGCAGACGTACGGTATCACCTGCTCTGCACTCAATAGAGCCATCAGCAAGCTTAATTGCAGCAATCTGTCCCTCAACCGCACCACTAGCCTTTTGAGCCGCAGCCGTGCCCATTGCATTAGCACCAGAAGAGCCATGGGCAGTAGAGCCCTTTAAGCCCTTAGCATTTTTATCCTGCCACTGACCTTTAGATGACTTAGCAGCACTTGCAGCAGACGCTGAAAGCATAGAGGCGCGATTAACGCGGAAACCTGCAAGCTCGCCATTATCATCAAAGAATGTGTAGCTATCGCCGTTATTAAGAACACAATTGCGGCTCAGCTTCATATCTACTACAAAGCCTTGGCTCTTATTGCTATTAGAAGCGCAACGTCCTTTAGCAAACTTATCGCCACCGAATTTGCCACTACGAGAAGAGGCCTTATCGTTAAAGCGATTGCGATTAGAGTTAGCAGGAGCTGAGCTACCGCAGTAGATTACCTCACCCATGATCTCGCCTAAGCTCTTTGGGGTCTTGGTATTGATCATGTCGCTATTGTCGCCATGGACAAGGGCTGAGGTAAAGCCACGGTTAAAGGTCTTAGTTAAATCAGGGACAAAGGTGCGCTTGCTGACACCAATGGAGGCACGCTCATAGCGGCCATTGGAGTTATCAATAATCTTATCTAAGCGCTCACGGAATGCGGCTACTTGATTGACCACAAAGTCACGATCTTTTAAACGACCTTCGATCTTGAAAGATGAAGCACCTGCCTCTACTAAGTCCTCAAGCTCATGCAGACGCAGATTGTCTTTCATAGATAAGAGGTGACCGGAGGCTAAAAGCTCATCTTTTAGTTCAGGATTATCTTTAGCGGCCTTACGATCGTGGTGATATAAGTCCATTGGGAGACGACAAATCTGAGCACAAGAGCCACGATTAGCACTGCGGTCAGTCATAAGCTCAGAGATAAAGCATACACCCGATACAGAGACGCACATGGCACCAGAGACAAAGACCTCAAAGCGCATGTTAGGCAAAGCAGAGGTAAAGGCCTTAATCTCTTCTAAGCTAAACTCACGTGGTACCACGATCTGGCTAAAACCAAGCTCTTGAGCAAAGCGAGCCTTTTCAACCGTGTCGATATTCATCTGCGTTGAGCAGTGCAGCTCTAAATCCTTAACTGTACTCATGGATAAGACAGCAGGATCTTGCACGATAATGCCATCGACACCGGCATTGCGAGCCTCACCGATCATGCGCTCTACACCTTCAATTTCATTGTCATAGAGCAAGGTGTTTACAGTCATGTATACGTGAGCGCCAAAGCGATGAGCAAAAGAGCATAAAGTAGCAATCTCTTCAATAGAGTTGCCTGCAGCCGATCTCGCACCATAGGATGGGCCACCAATATATACGGCATCAGCACCTGCAGTAATAGCCGCAATACCGATTTCCACATTCTTGGCAGGAGATAAAAGTTCCAGCTTACGTGCGCTCATTTGTCATCCTCATAAAAGCATTACCGCTATCAAGCATCTCTAGTCCCAATCAAACCACCACCTGACCTTGGCAACGAACAGCTCTGCAGGCCCGTCAGGCCACAAAAGCAGCTCAACAAGCAAGAAAGAAGTGGCGCTACCTTCATCCGTTATCAAACGCATCGCATACGCTAACGATGAAAAGCAGCAATATGAAATAATTCAAATCATCAAAACATCGACCCGTGCCATAACCACACAAAGTTACCCAAAGCGACGATGGCTAGCTACAAACCAAGCAATGCAATGAAGCTACATTGAGATTAGAGTGCTAAAAACAGCGGGGCATATTGTACTAAAACTCGTACAAATATCACGGCCCTATTTTTCCTGTTGCCCAAACTTATCAAAAGCGCTACCCACAAATCGACGTACTTCCACCAAAAGCACCAGTCAAAACCAAGTTATCTAAGAGAACAACGTACAGGCCAAAAGAGTCACTAAGCAAGACCCACTACAAAGCTGCCCCAAGGGAAAGGCCATGGCCACAAAGCCCCGCAACGCCCATTAGTTACACGGCATTAAAACATCATACAAAGCCACATAGCGAGCGCTAGCAATGACTAAACTTGTCAGTGATGACGCATCTTTGTAATGCCATTGATCAAATGTTCGTGCAGCATAGCCAAGACTAACTATCAATGTCCACTAACAAATCAAGCTCTACTAAACATGGTTCGAGACAAGATAAGACAGGCATTAGAGAACTTGCTAGTGCACATAAATCAAAGGCATTTCAATGCGCATGAGTTATAGCCTAATCTGCCGAGTTGTTGCGTGTTTACTTGTTTCGTACATTGGTAGCGGCAATGCACGAAAAGAGAAGACCTGAAATGGATAGATCTCTAAGTTTGGTCATTCATCTGCTTATAAACCTGCGCATAGAAATCCATGCTCTGCTTTATCCGAACCTTATCAGGGTTATTTGGGTCGCAGACGGCATATATTGGAGGACCAGATCTAATCTCTAAGTCTTCTTTGTGGTAAATATGAAACACATAGCAGCCATCTAATAGACAACAATAATCGACCTCACCGCCTAAGTTTTCCTTTAGCTTAGTGAAAAAGTACTCTTTACTTGCTTTCATAAAATCATCTCAAATGAAAAAACTTAAGCTCATCTTAACCTCTTTGTATGCCTTTTTAGGCCCCTTCCTCAAACATTTTAAGCAATGATCCTCGAATGCATAAAAAACATCATGCACGCTACTATGATAGTGCTGGGTCTTGATAAGAGCATTAAACAAGTGCATCCATTAAGCCGCCAATATGTCAAACAAAAGTCTTAATCATTGCCAGACCTTAAATTGACCTAGCTCTGAGTGGAGCTCATGGCTATTTATAAAACGCAAAAAGCGACCACGCCCGATGCCCTATCCCCGACATCGATCATGATCGCTTTGAAGGTCATGCATGTCTCTAAAACCGGCGCATGACCATACTTAGTTAATGTCTAGTTACGCATCAGCGCTCTTAGAACATGTAACGGCACTGAGCGTTAACACCGAAGCTGTCGGTGTTTGAAGAGCCAGTGTAGTTGATACCGAAGGAGGTAC
>NZ_CABTML010000049.1:0-4746 GCF_902485895.1 uncultured Anaerobiospirillum sp.
AGGAGCGCGTATTTAGCCCTGTTAGTGTCTCTTTATTCCTTAGCGAACCTGAAGAGGGGTTTAACAACTACTGGTCGAACACAGGAGCTCGATCATCATTTATACTCAAGCTGTTACAGAAATGTAATCACGCCATTGTTAACCAGCTTCTTAACAGCATCTATCAAAACCCAATAGATAAAAAGACAGCGGTTGATGCATCAATCGCCGATGTTTTCGAGAGTCTTTTCCCTATATTTAGCTTGGCAATAGATAATTCGGCAACAAATCAAGCTAACAAACAACTTCTATCTATTGATGTAAACAGCCTAATTGTCAAACTTAACAATATTAAGAATATCACCTTAACTAATGCTATAGCCATTTTGTTCCAAGCTGGCTACTTAAGCATTAAGGAGGTTATAGACAACGTTGCATACTTGGGTTTAGCCAATCATGAGGTAGCTAACTCTTTAGCAACTCTTTTAATTGAAGAACTCCAAGATCACCCAGAAAGCATGCCTGGTGTAAACCATAAGCTCTTTAGCTTGCTTAGTAATAAGAAAGAAGTATTTGAACGCCTGCATCAAGGCGGTAAGAGTATTGCTGATCTATTTGATGATATCCTCAATTGCCTTGATGAGAAGAGCTTCACAGAGCCTAATTACGAAAAGGCTCTCACCGCGAATATATTCTTGCCTTTTTTCTTTTCAGGCTTTTGTGCACAGCGTGAATTCGCATCCCTTTTTGGCTATGCAGATTTAGTGATTAATAAGCAAGAAAATGGTCTAATGGTACCTGACGTGGTAATTGAGTTTAAGCTAGCACGCTGTCGCGATAATGTAATCAAGAAGCTTGATGAGGGCTCTAAGCAAATGGTCGATCGCAAGTATGGTTTTAGCTTGCTTAACTCCGATCCGCACCGCTATTGCATAGTCCTTAGCAATGCTCTAAAGCAAGTTGCAGCTGTCTCTAGGATTAACCGTGACGGCACTTATGCAGTTGAGTATCAACACCCTGATATCAATGCCAAGGGCATTGCTAAAGCCAAATAATGTTAAATGGCCGTTGCTATTCAATGGCTATTTTTGGTGAATGGAAACAAAAATGCCGCAGCATGACGAAATTTTGGTGTCATGCTGCGGCATTTTCATTATGGCCACAAGGATAAATAAGTTCATCCTTGAGGCGCAAGATTACTTTGAGATGAGGATTAATTACATCTCGAGATCATCTGGGATCTGGGCGTTGTGGTAGACGTTCTGAACGTCATCAAGGTCCTCAAGAAGATCGATCATACGGATGAACTTCTCTGCAGTTTCCTTGTCCAGTGCAGTCTCAGTTGATGGAGTCATGGTAACTTCAGCTGAAGATGGGCTGATGTTCTGAGCTGCAAAAGCATCTACAACAGCAACAAAGTTCTCAGGAGCGGAGGTTACATCGATATAACTGTCGTCATTAACAATAACGTCATCAGCACCAGCCTCAAGAGCGATGTTCATTGCAGTCTCTTCATCAACGCTCATGTTACCTGACTCATCAGGCATGAAGCTGATTAAGCCATGAGTGGTGAATAAGTAACCAACGAGCTCAAAGCCATGACATCTGAGTAATTGTTACTAGATGCGATTATGTCTAGGATGATTAGGTTGCTACCATACTAGTTGTGAGCATGATCCCGTATTGGCAAATTGCTTGGGTTGTTTTTGTGATGAGGTCTCCTTATTTGTTCATCTAAGCTTACATACTATGAGCTCATCACTATAATGGTTTGAAGATCATAGTGCCCAACTTTTTGGATGCTATATGACTAAAGCTTTTGTCGAACGCTTAAGTGCTCATGGTCAAACTTCAATACCATGATCTTTAAGCTTGAATGCTCGATTAAAAGGAACAGTAGCCATACTTGCAGCTAAGCTGAACTTATGAGGCTACATTGGCATCTCCTTATCTTTAGACAAAGTTAAGGTCGATGCGTTCAACGATGATAATGGAAATTTGATACGTAAGAAGAATTGGACAGCAGCGCGGCCTTAAGAGTCGCTCTTTAAGACTGTCTGTAAGGTTTTGCAGCAATGAGTGAGTTTAAAGGTCAAGATTTCGGTGATGATTCTTTGGACCTTCATCCTGAACTGTATGATGAAGTGCAATTTCAGGCAGTAGATGAACATATTGCAAAGTTCTTTGGTGAATGCTCTGGCGTATTTCATGAGCTGATTTCACCAGATATTCATTGCGATATCTATATTGTTCATGCCAAAGATCAAGATGATCGTGCCTTTTTCAATTTAATTACTCATGGTACTGGTGCGCATGTTATGAACGTACCAGACAAGTTTGCCTCAGCCGATGTCTACCGTGCCGAATTTGTCGTAAGTCTTCCTAGCAATTGGAAAGTCGACTCATCTGTAGAGATAGACTATTGGCCAATCCGCCTGCTAAAAGTACTCTCAAGATTACCAATTGAAGAAGATAGCTGGCTTGGCCCATATCATACTGTTAGCCTGCCTGATGGCTTTGCTCAAGGTACTGATTTTACTGGCGTGCTCATCGTACCTGCCTTATCTGTCAGCGTGGGTGCTGATCGGGAAGAAGCTTCGATTTGTGAGCTGCCATATGGTGATGGTGATGTTAACTTCTATCAAGTTATTCCTCTCCATCAAGATGAATTAGACTTTGCCGTTGAGCACGGCTCCATCGAGCTCCTCAAACGCTTTGGCGATCAGATGAGCTATATCATCGATCCAACGCGCCCATCCATCCTCTAAGCCACCTCCCCAAAATCCCAAGATCCCATACAATCAACCATGGCTCTGATGAGCCATGGACTAGATTATTGCGTGCTAAGTAACGTCCCTCAGTGCCCCGCCTATCATCGACGCAATCAAGATTCCATCTTGTGGTTTTGGTCCAAAGTACAGTCAAACAACAGTGCCAAAGCCATCATATCAAACTCCAATCATCAAAAAACTGAGCTCTCTCAGCCCAAGCCTCAATAGCAGCTAATTTCATATCAGGCTTAGGTAAGTCACGGATCAAATCATAAGCAAGTACTAAACTTGCCGCATTATCTTAGGAGCACATCATTGCTTAATAGCATGAGCACTGTTGCGTTAACTATTTGATTTTTTAAAGCAGTCTAAAAATTAGATTTTAGCTATTGTCTTGATGAACCTGCGGTGCTAATGTTGTAGCTAGATATGAGTGCACAAGTTTTGAAATGAACTTAGTTAATTCTGTCTTCATGTCAGAAGCAATTGGTACAAGCTAACGACCTGTTTAAGCGAATCGAGGTAATAATGAATATCATAGAATCGTACAAGAATGCCCTAATGATTCATTTAGTGGCAAAAGACTTGAAAGCTCAATTTCTCACGATGGGTGTTGAAAATGAAATTACAGCGTTAGACCTCGATGCTATGCCTGATATAGTAGATTCGCTTTTACTTACTTTAATTCATGGAAAGGAAACAGAGCTTCCTTTTGCTTTAATCAAGGAGTGCCTGCATACTGAAGAGGGTAGAGAAATTCTGCAGCGTGCATTTGATGCTAGTCATTCAATTGATACTGAGGAATTCACGCCTTTAGATTTGGATCTGGCCTTAGCCGTAATAACTGAATGCAGCAAGAGTGACGACGGCATAGATATGCTGTTCGCCGTTAATAAACGGATCATGCCAAATGAATCATCGATGATTAATTCTGGATGGTGGAACTTCTTTGTTGCTTATGTACATTATGTTTTAGATTTTAGTAGCACTGCACTTTATTATTTTGAACGAGCAAAAGAGTCTGATCAACAAAAAATTGACTGTGATGAATATATTCAAAGCTGTATAACTCGTTTAAGCTGCGCTTGTTTTAAGCAGAATTTTAGACAGCGAGTACAGGCTGTTTGGCTTTCTTTTGTTGAGCAAGAGGAATACATCCGCAATATTTTTAACAAAGGTCTTACCAAAAGAAATCTTGAAGGTATTAATAAAAAGCTTATTGAAATATTTAAACAAGTTAATACTGCTGTCGTTGTACGTAGGTCTGACAATGGCAAAAAATTTGAGCTAATTATTACCCAGGTTGCGGATTGTATCAGACTATATGCGTACATTTACGTGAAGGAGCAAGCGCCGGAAAGGGTTTTAAAGTATTGGGATATTGTCGTTGGTGTACCAGCTATGCCAAGTAGACCTTTAGTTGTTAAAAACGTGGAGATTACTGCAGACGATGTAATGATTTTGTTAAGTCATGAGAATCTGAAGTTTAATATATTGGCTTACTGCGCAAAACTACAAATATTGGGCATACCTGAGCATGATGCTATAAATTATATTAAGGACATTATTCGTATTGTGATAGGCGAACTTGCAGTGATTGCCTATATAGGAGAGGTTCAGTTATTAGACTCTGCTAATGAACTAAGTGATAAAGGCAACTCAAACCCAACTAAATATACCAAGTCTATGCGTCTAAGCGAGCTTCCAAACTTTTTAAGTTCCAAGGGATTAAGCCTAGATATCGATGAGAACAAAGCTCTAGAATCCTGTAAAAGGACAGCTATAGGGGAAGTAGGTCTGCTAGGAAATTTGCGTTGGCGTCAGGATATTGCTGTAGTGACAAGTAGTTTGGATTGGATGGAACATGCCTTTTTTATAGAGAGTGACTATCCCTTAAAAGTATGTGTACGATATTTGGGGGGTATTAATATAAAACTGGCATAACTATTATGAACCGCATGTTTATCAGTTTTTTTGGGAAACATGCACATGAATA
>NZ_CABTML010000050.1:0-15236 GCF_902485895.1 uncultured Anaerobiospirillum sp.
CTCGATATCGTGGTATACGACTGGGCTACTTACCGCGCTAAGCTCTTAACCGACAATTGGGATATCGGATTTCTCGGTTGGGGCGGTGTCAATGGTGACGCTGATGACTTCATTAGCCACTTTAGCACCGATGATCCTGTGACAAACCATGGCTTATACAAGAACGAGAAATTCAATGAGTTAATTGCCAAGGCAATTACAACTCCTAACGGTGAAGCTCGCAACAAGCTCTATCAACAAGCCCAGAAGATCTTATTTGAAGACTATGGCATCCTGCCAATCTCACATTCTAAGGAAATGATTGCTCACTCAAAGAACGTATCTGGCAACTTCCTGCTTCTTCACATGACTCGCTTTAGCGATATTAAAAAGACCGTAAGCAATGAGTAGTTGCAGTCGAAAACTAGCTGCATCTACACTGCAGTACATTTTCGCCTAAGGAGCTACATACCATAGGCCACATAATAAGCCCCGCACGATCTTAATCATGCGGGGCTTTTTTTATGTAAGCCCGCCTAGCGAGCTGCTGCGAAACTTAGCTCTTAAAGAGCTCAGTTTGAAATGGTATTAAGGCTTAAGTTGCTAAGTTGCAACGACATGTACAATTGGCAACGTCAGATCAAGGACTACAAGATGTGGATATTTCTGAGGATGGCGTGGCTATTATGGCTAGTTTGTGGCTGAAGATGGCTTGTTAGATGCGGCAAAGATATTGGCTACGAGAGATTCAAATGCTGAACTTTGCTTGGTTGATGAGGCAGTGATGGACAGTCGGTACGGAGTATTAGGCGGGGGAAGCTGTCCTTAGACTGAAGCTAAGGACAGGAAAGGTGTGAAAATTTTGCTTAGGAGGCAGTTGCAGTACGGATTTGGAAGCCTAAGTGATAAAGCTTACGTACCTGCTCTGGGCTTGCGCACTTAATGACTACCTTCTTAAGCTCATGACGCTCTTCATAGTGCTTACGCAGGAAGTCAAAAGTCTCACCGTTATAGCACTGAGTTCTAAATAAGCTGTCGTCTCGGCGGACATCATAAACGCTGAATACTAAGCGACTTAACAGTGAGTTAGTAACCGGAGCGTTCTTGTTCAGCTCAATTGAGGCAATATCAGCAGGAGCACTTGGGATTTCAAAGTCAGTATGCAGTCCTAAGCGCTCAATCATAGCCTGAGCGACCATCTCAGTACCACGATTCTTAGCCTCAAAAGCATAGCCTGCAATGTGTGCAGTACAGCCTTCTAATAAAGGAATCAGCTCTGGAACTAAGATATTAGGCTCGTTTTCAAACACGTCTAACCATGCGTGAATAAAGCCTGGCTTTTGAGATAAGAGATCGTATAAAGCCTTGTTATCAATAACACCACCGCGAGCAGTATTAATGAGGATTTGGCCCTCATGCAAGGTTGCAAGCTGCTCAGCACCAATCATATGGTGGGTTGGGAAAGGATTTTCGATGCTCTTGTGAGTTAATGGCACATGTAAGGTGACGATGTCACAAGCAAGTGCTTCTTCAAGTGGATGATCGTACAGCTCGGGATCAGCAAGGTCGATATCGCATAAGAAGTCATCGCCCTCAGAGAGAATGCGCAGTGAGGCAACTTTCTCATCGACACCACCGTAACGTGGATCGCCCTTGCCTTGCATAGACTCAAGAATAGATCTGAACTGACTAGCTCTAAGTGGATCAGAACAGACGATCTTCATGCCTAAAGCTTGAGCACGACGATATACGCGAGTACCGACGTGGCCAAGGCCCACAATGCCAAGTGACATTTTAGAGAAGTCTAAGTTGTATCTTTGGGCAAGTACCATCAATACTGACAGAATATAGTCAGCAACAGAGCGAGCATTACAGCCATGCGCTGCGGCAAATTCGATTTGACGACTCTCTAAAGCCTTTCTATCGATATGGTCAATACCAGAGGTAGCAGTTCCGACAAACTTCAAAGAGTCTGCATGACGTAGCAGGTCATCATCTACTTTAGTTACGGAACGTACGATCAGTGCATCAACTCCTTTAAGATCGTCAGCGACAATATCGCGACCGTATTTAAGAGTTACATCGCCAAAAGCAGAAAAGATCTGCTTTGCATTTGGAATTGCCTGATCAGCCAGTATTTTCAACATGACCACTTCCTCATTGCACCATTCAATAGCTATTCATAGCTATGCGTCCTATTTGGACATGGTGGCCGTATTCAAGTTGCTAAGTTTTGTACAAAGATGAACTAAAGCTTCCGTCCTTGGATTAGACCTAGCTCTGCTCGTTCAGAAATAGGCCTATTAGTATAAGCCTAATCTTAAGTTTGCACTGCCTCAAGTTTAGAGCAACTTATACCCTCAACCCCTTAGCTTGTTTGATTGTTTTTTATATAAATAGCTCTTCAGTTGCATCCGATGGTTACAACATTAAGAACTGACTCTTTTTTAAGAGCCCAAATTGTGTTGTTTGATTGGTTAAAGCATGCATTATAAACAAAGCATTACAAATGCCTTGTTTTAACAGCGAGCTGAAGCGTTCGTTCTCTTAGCCGCTGCTTAATCTAATTCGTATAGGGTTTTAACCCCCTACCTTTATTTGATCCAAAGGGTGCGCCTTTGGCAACTTATCATAATGGCCTCATTGTCACACTTATTGTGTCTAGATGACAAGTATGTAAGGTCAATTGCGCGAGCTAACTCATGAAATAAGTCTAGATAAACTAAAAATTGCTGCCCTAGCTCACTAAATTTCAAGACAAAATGTGAACATGGCGGCATATCTATATCTTGCTTATGACACAAGTAAGCTCAGCTAACTAACGCAAGAAAAACTAAGCTTCATCATTAAGCTTAGTCAAACTAATGCTATAGCACTAAGGAGCTCAGCAATTGAAGACCTTATTTTGCCAAAGATCATGACTTAAGCTTGCTCATAGGCTACGTTTGCTAGTAGCTGAAGCTAACCTTTTAGCAAGCTTAAGCAAACTCAATGGCCATGGTTTTTAAGTGCTGTCATTGGCCCAATTTGGGTGCCAAAACATATTATGCATGGCTAAAGTGGCGGTTTTTCACACACGCAAGAATTGATTTTACTCCAAAAGCACGCCATTAAACGGCCACGCACCGTGACGGGCCACAGACTATCAGTACAAAAAGCAATCATGCCTTACCACTTGTCCTGTAGCTGATGACTGTAGATGCCCAAACTATCTGCTTTCGTGAAACTTAGTGAGCTAAAAAATAGCTTGGTACTTCTTATCGACAAAAATGAGCGACTATTCTAAGAGCGCATTTAAATCGGTGCTGTATAATACACACACTCAATTTTCACACATCTTTAGTGACATCATTGAGTCAACAAGCAAGCATAGAAGTTAAGACTTGTTGCCTTCATAGCTTGCACTTATCCCAAATTACCCATCGGTTCCAATCCAAGGATAGAGTAATGTCTTTTAAGCTTGATACAGCCACCCAACATTCCACCACCGCCATGTTATTAGGTTCTGGCGAGCTCGGTAAAGAAGTTGCGATTGAGTTGATGCGCCTCGGCGTTCATGTTGTGGCTTGTGACCGCTACGACAACGCCCCTGCCATGCAGGTTGCTCACGAAAAGATCGTGCTGAACATGAAAGATCCACAGGCTCTGCGTGAGGCCATTGAGCGTGTTAAGCCTGACTACGTTATCCCTGAGATTGAGGCTATTGCCACTGAGCTTCTCATGGAGATGGAGCAAAACGAAGGCTTGCACGTAGTTCCTAGCGCAAAGGCTGCTTTCACCACCATGAACCGCAAGCAGATCCGTGCTTTAGCCGCTGAGAAGTTAAACTTACCTACCTCTCCATACTTCTTTGCTAAGTCCTTAGATGAAGTTAAGAGCAACATCAACCGTGTTGGCTACCCTTGCATCATCAAACCAGTAATGTCCTCCTCAGGTAAGGGTCAGAGCACCATTAAGTGCGAAGCTGACATCGAGCCATGCTGGAACAAGGCCTGCACCGAAGGTCGTGGTGGCGAGGCTGAGGTTATCGTTGAGGGCTTCGTTAAGTTTGAAAAGGAAATCACCTTACTTACCGTTAGCGCTATCGATGGTGTCCACTTCTGCAAGCCAATTTTCCACCACCAGGTAAATGGTGACTACCACGAGTCTTGGCAGGGTGATTCTCTTCCAGAGGACATCCAGCTCGAGGCTGAACGTATTGCTCGCAGCGTAGTTCACGCTTTAGGCGGTCACGGTATCTTCGGCGTTGAGCTCTTTATCTGCCCAGGTGCTGTTCACCCAGTATTATTCTCTGAGCTCTCTCCTCGTCCACACGATACTGGCATGGTTACTATGGTATCTCAGGATCAAAGCGAGTTTGCTCTGCACGTACGTGCTTTACTAGGTCTGCCAGTTGGCGAGATCACCTTCCTTGCTCCATCAGCATCTGCAGCTGTATTAGCTGAAGGCGAAGGCACTGCTATTCACTATGAAGGCCTTGAGGAGGCCTTACGTGCAGGTGGTGCTCATGCTGCTGCTCGTATCTTCGGCAAGCCAGAGGTTAACGGCGAGCGTCGTCTTGGCGTTATGTTAGCTCGTTCTACCGATACACAAGATGCTCTTGCCAAGGTTAAGGCAATGCGTGATCAAATCAAGATCACCATCTCCAAGGAATAATCTAATTCCAAGCTAAAAGCCTAGCAAAATCTGCTAGGCAAAGATAAATAAGCCCAAAGACCCACAGTGCCATGCACTAAAAGTCTTTGGGCTTTTTCATTACCCTTTTTGCCGATCCCTTTCATGGCGGTAGACATCAACCGCTCAATCTAAGCAACTGTTGCACGATTGCCCTTTGCATAACAACCACCTCCCGCCAACAGCACATCAAGCTTAAGCACCGCACCATTAACACCACAATACTTAAGCACAAGAGATCAGAGCAGCTTACATAGCCATACAGTTTCATTATCTGTTAGAAGTTTATCCTCATAAGACGTCTAACCTCATTATCACTTCTCTTATTGCGCTGCTAATTAAGCTACCTCATTTATCTTGCAGCAAACGAAACCTAGCGCTTAGTTAGTTAATAAATAGCAAGGAATACAAAGTTAAGAGTACAATTTGCATGGCTCTCATGCGGTTATGTTTTACAAATATATATGCTTTGCTTGCACCAAAATGGTCTTTCAATACAGGTAAGCCAAGAGCCCAAGCCTCCTGCTAGAAGCGCATATGTATCGCAAATGCTGGGGTTATGTCTAAAATTTTGCGGTATCTATACATGGATATAGAGTATATAAATTATAGTTTTGGCAAGTAATATCAAGTTCAACTTCATAATTTGGAATTTAGACTGTCTTTTCTGAATATGCCTATGTTAGAGTTGTAGCTACAAACATAGGAGCGCTATGACCATCCATAGATCACGGCACTTCCTTTATTACTTAGGTTGACGTTGAGCTAAGACTTATCTTGAGCCTCAACTTACGTCAGTGTACTTGCATTTAACTGCTCATTTTGAGTTTGGGCCGCTTCTAATCATGAATTTACGCCCAATGATGTTTGTATTCTTACGACCAAGCCTCTCGTATTGCAAATAGGTAAGTGTCATCGCACCTGATGATTGCTTGTAGCATTATGCGTATAACGAGATGCTTCATTTGACAGTGCGAAATTCTTATGAAGATCAGTAATTTTTTCACAAGCAAAGGATTGCGTATTAAGAACTCTTTGATCGCTCTTATGCTCGCATCAACTGCTCTGTTTGCATCCTCTTCAGCTCAAGC
The DNA here is from genome assembly GCF_902485895.1 of uncultured Anaerobiospirillum sp. Lineage (NCBI taxonomy): Bacteria > Pseudomonadati > Pseudomonadota > Gammaproteobacteria > Aeromonadales > Succinivibrionaceae > Anaerobiospirillum > uncultured Anaerobiospirillum sp. The sequence continues at coordinate 5,745 of NZ_CABTML010000050.1, forward strand.
TGCAGGCGAGTTATCCAACGTAACTCTTACTGCAGTAATCTATCCAATTGGCTCACCTCAGGCTTTCTTGAAAGATAGCATGACCCATCCCTATGGCATCGACGTGGACGTAATCTATGAGTTACAAAAGCGTCTGGGCTTTAAGCTCAAAGAAGATCGTATCTTCGCTTTAGAGCGTATCGATGGCTTTAGACGTGTCAAAGCTGGCCGTATTGATATCTTTGCTGGCGGTATTTCAAAGACTGCAGAACGTCAGAAGATCTTTGACTTTTCCCCTGCTTACTATGCCTCATGCTTAGGTCTTTTATACAACCCAAAGCGTCATCCAGACGTTAAAGACGTAGGCGATATGAAGGGCATGAAGATTGGTGTCTCCGAAGGCTCAACCTCCGCTGCATATGTACAAAGAATGGGCGGCAATCCCGTGCCTTTTTCTAACCCAATTATGGCTTTCTTCCAGGTCTATAGTGGCGATCTTGATGGCGTGTTCTTTGACCGTCCACCACTTGCTGGTTTTGCTAACGACATGCATTTTGCTGAATTTGCTGTAACTCCAGAAGGTCGTATTGGTCGTGCTGACTCTCAGTACGCCATCATGCTGCCAAAGGACTCTAAATATACTGAGATCATCAGCAAGACCATTTCTGAGATGATCTATGATGGCACTATGGACAAGATCCTCTTAAAGTGGGAAACACCTGAGATGTCCATCTTAAACTCAGAAAACTACTAAGCCACAACACAAGCTTACGTTTTATCTCATATGTGCGCACATCTACTGCGCCAACTAGCAGCCTGTATAGTATTGATTACAATACATACAGGCTGTTTTGTTTCTCTCTTGCCAAACGCACCTTAACTAACCCCCAAGCACTACCGAGTTAAAGACTCCCAAAAAGCAGTACTGCGTCAAATAGTCCCCACCAGCACCACTGCACTCAATACCATAGCAAGCATTACCGCTTTTAAACAATTGCCTGTCACTTACAGGCTTAGACTAGATATTTATCAAATTTACGACTGTAATCAGATGGCTTTGCAAAAGACGTTTCTTGCTTAAATTGCTCTGATCCTGTTCTATTGCCTCAAATGCACCAAACAAGTGAAAAACTGTAAAGTTCAGTATCTAGATTGAACCCCAGCTAAGACAATTTGAGTTACAATCCTCACAGCATAAAAGCTCATATTTATACCACTCATAAGTCAATTTACAAATTTACGCAAGTCTTGTGCAGCAACTTTTGCAAAGCTAGATATGTATCGCATTTAAAATGATGGTAATTATCAAATGCTATTGTGATAGATTAAGCGGACAAACATAGGAGTCAGCTGCGCGCAACATAGTCTTAGTACATTCCTCTAAGATGGGAGTGAGCTGAGCGCTACATAGTCTTTGTACTTTCCTCTAAGTTGACGATAGACGCTAGCAAACGCACTATCGTTGCAGCTTTAACTTTAGTAGGCACGGCATTGCACTTGTTGATTTGTGGGGCAACTTATTGTGATTAGTTGCGATCTTCAAGCCGCAAAACTCGTGCAAATAAGTCTCTCGTTACGCAAGGCTAGTAATTTAAGAATATATCACCCGCCTCTTGATGCTTATGACGGGAGATAAATTGGGCTTTTACCATGAAGATTGGACACTTTTTCAAATCCCAAAGTATGCACCTTAAGCACGGCTTGGTTGCTCTTTTACTGGCATCAAGCGCCCTTTTTGCCTCAGCACCAGCACAAGCTGCTGGCGAACTTGAGAACGTAACCCTTACTGTTTTAGTTAGCCCGCTTGGCGCACCTCAAGCTTTTTTGAAAGACAGCATTCTCCATCCACATGGCATTGATATTGACGTCATTTATGAATTGCAAAGACGCTTAGGCTTTAAGCTAAAAGAGGATCGTATTTACGCTCAAGAGCGTGAAGATGCATTCAGACGTATTCGCGCAGGAAAAGCTGACATTTTCATCGGTGGTATTTCTAAGACTGCTGAGCGCCAAAAGATCTATGACTTTACCCCTGTCTACTATGCCTCATGCATGGGCCTACTCTACAACCCAAAGCGTCATCCAAATGTTAAGGACGTCGAAGACATGAAGGGTATGCGTATTGGTATTTCTGAGGGCTCTACTTCTGCAAGCTATGTACAAAGAATGGGCGGAACTCCAGTTGCCTATAGAAACACTATCATGGCTTACTTCCAGGTCTACTCTGGTGATCTTGACGGCATCTTCTTTGACCGTCCACCACTTGCCGGCTTTGTTAATGACATGAAGTTTGAAGAGTTTGCTGTAACTCCAGAAGGACCTGTTGGTCGTGAAGACTCGCAGTATGCCATGGTGTTAACCAAGGACTCACCCTATACTGACATTATTAGCCAGACTCTCACTGATATTATTCATGATGGTACCATGCAGCGCATCTTAGAGAAGTGGAATGCAGGTGATATGTCCATATTCAACCCACACAATGACTCAGTAGATATCGAATAATACACGTCTTGAAGATAAAGCCTAACAACTTACCTTAGGCCCCTAGCTCATCTTAGCTAGAGTAATCAAAAGATCATTGCAGCCCGAATGTTCTAGTAGCTTTGCTGTTAGTCTTCGGGCTGTTTTGTTTTTGCCTAAACAAGCTGCGCCATGCTGATTGTTAATGTTCATGCCATGTGTAATTGTTTTGGTGCGTAGCAATCTCGTAGATAGCAGCAATCTAAAAGAAAAATGCATCACTTAAGCCGTTGGTGATGTGCCATAATTGACACAGCGCTATGAGCCATTACTCTTTCCTCTCTAGCCATGAGTAGACATTACTTAGCCCTGTTTTACTCGTCGCCTTCCTTGACTTGTTAGCGCCTTTAGCCCACTTCATCCATACGTATTGCTAGATCCTTTAATCGCAGTTGGCATGCATCTGTAGTGTTATTGACCTTAGCAAATTTTTGCATGCAATATTTGCAATCACGGTATACATGAGTTTTTTAACAGCCACGTCCCTGAGTTTTAGTCTGTTTTTACTAATCTAAATTTGAGAGAAATTGTTGCTATTTGCAAATCTATGCAAAATTTGCATTAAATCCAATATCAACCAGTTGGCAATATTTTTAACTTAAACTTAGCGTTACCTACCCGCTAAAAATGTGGCTATATAAGGGTTTTATGTCCCAAATTCACCTTATATAGCTAGCCATTTTGGTTTTTAACAGTTGGAATAATGTTTTGTAAAAGTGTGATGTAGAGTTAGATTTTATGAAATACTTTTGCAAAAATTGAAAAGTTTTTGCATGATATTCACCTATTGCAGCACTTGCAAAATATGCAAAACTTACAAGTGCTGATAGTTTGTGTATTGTGCAGTGTGCTCTGAAAGTAGCATACATGTGAAATAAGTAAGGCAACTCAATTAGAGCTTGCTCTTACCAACACACTAACAACATGGCAAAGCCTGCATTCACTTACACCCTACTCATCTTAATGAGTTTAAAGGGAATACAAAATCTTAACTTAGTGTTTGTCAGAGCAAAATGCTTTATTGCAAAGCTTTTAATGCCATGATCTTGTAGCTGGTTTATGGGGACTTTTCAGATGGCTGATAAGCGTTCATTCTTAGCACTTATGCGCTCTATGGGAAAAGAGTTCTACATCTTATCCCTAATGCTGTATTTCTTCTTTATCTCATGGGCAGGCTGTTACTCATTACTTGCTGTATGGCTTAAGGAGTTTTTCAAACTCTCTGGTTCTGAAATCGGCTTTGCTTATGCTGTATTCTCTGTAACTGCTTTATGCCTATCACCTGTCTATGGCATGTTACAGGACAAGCTCATCTTACGCCGCCATCTACTTGTCTTTGTAGGTGTTTTACTTTGCTTAGCTGGACCTTACTACATCTATATTGTTGAGCCGCTTTTAACCATTAATGTAATTTTCGGCGGTATTGCAATTGGTCTGTACATGGGTTTTGCTTTTAACGCTGGCATTGGCGCTTTAGAGACCTATACTGAGCGTTTTGGTCGTGTTGCAGGCTTTGAATTTGGTCACGCTAAGACTTTTGGTGCCTTAGGATGGGCCACAGCTGTTGCCATCACAGGCATCTTAATTAACATCGACCCACACTATAACTTCATTATTTCTTCAATAGCTGGTGTCATCTTCTTAGCTTTACTGGTGTTCTTAAACACCGCAAACTCCTACTCCAAGAAGATGCTTGAAAACTATGAGACCAATGATCAGCAAAAGGCTTCATTTAAAGAGTTAGGCCGTATTGCTAAGCATGGTAGTTTTTGGGCTTTGATCATCTACATGATCGGCGCATCTATCTATAACGTTTACGATCAGCAGTTCCAAGTATTCTTCGTATCAAAATTTGAAGATGCTGCTGAAGGCGCTCGTATGTACGGCTTCTTAAACTCCACTCAGGTTTTCTTAGAGGCAGCTTTCACTTTTGCAGCTCCATTCATCGTTAACAAGATTGGCGCTAAAAACGGCTTACTCTTAGCTGGTGCCATTATGTTCGTACGTATTGGTGGTTCAGGTCTAGTTGACACTCCACTAGCAATCTCAGCAGTTAAGCTTCTGCACGCACCTGAAGTTCCTTTAGTAATTGTTTCTTTATTTAAGTACATCACTACTCGCTTTAACCCAGCTATGTCAGCAACAGTATACCTAGTTGCAAACGTTATGGTCTGCCAGATCATTTCAGCTGCCCTAGCTCCAGTATGTGGTTATTTCTACGATACTATTGGTTTTGGAGACACCTACTTACTTATGTCAGCTTTAGTACTTGTAAGCACAGTGCTGTCAGTCTTCTTGCTGACCAATAAGACTCTTGAGGGCACCTCAGAGAGCAATATCTAAGAAGTAGCTATACAGGACTCGTTGCCTTGTTGCTGCCAAGCAAAACAATTACAGGCTCATCAAATAAGCATATACGAGTCCTTGCTAAAAAGTTCTGCACGGCTAAGACCTTGACGCAGCTAACTTAAAGAATAGTAACAATCAAACAAGCTATTTAAAACTACTACGTCATAGCTACCCAAATTCACAATATCTCGGGTAGCAATCCTAAATTGCAAAACCATCTTGCGGAATTTAAGCGGTCTTAAAGCTGTAAGTAGTTAAGTTTACTTAGCTAAAAAGTTTTACTTATTGCGCTACGACTGTAGCTAAAACTTATCCAAAATGCTCAGAGTCATACTTGCTCAAGCAGGTTAAAACTACTCTCAGCACTCGTTCATTGAGCTTTAACTATAAGTAGTATCTGCGCACTCAAAGCCAGATAAGGAATCGTCATGTTAGATCAAACCAAACATCAAGAGGCACTTGCCAAGGCTAATCAATTTATCCTTGAACATGCACATGAAGTAAATAAGCGTTCCTACCCTCACTTCCATTTAGCTGCTCCTTATGGATGGATCAACGACCCAAATGGCTTTTGCTATGCTTTAGGCAAGTATCATATCTTCTATCAATTCTACCCTTACGATGCTAAGTGGGGCCCAATGCATTGGGGTCACGCAACCTCAACTGATTTAATTCACTGGGAGCACCAAGAGGTCGCCCTTGCTCCATCAGAAGATTACGACAAGGACGGCTGCTTCTCAGGATCTGCAATTGAGCACGACGGCAAGCTCTACCTTATGTACACTGGTCATCACGTTTTTGATCCAAACAACGACCAAGTTTACCGTGAGGTTCAGGCCATTGCAGTCAGTGAGGACGGTATTCACTTCAAGAAGCTCGGTGCAGTAATTGAGCCTGAAGAGGGCATCATTCACTTTAGAGATCCAAAGGTTTGGAAGGATGAAGATGGTCTCTTCCATGTTGTGTTTGGTAAGAGCAACAAGAATGATGAGGGCGAAATCCTTCACTACACTTCAAAGGACTTAATGAAGTGGGACTTTGTCTCCATCATCAAGACCATCGAAGACAATGCATTCATGTATGAGTGCCCTGACTTCTTCAAGTTATCTGAAGACAAGTGGGTTTTAGCCACCTCCCCTATGGGTCAGTTACCAGATGGCTACAACCGTCAAAACCCTGCTGTTAACTCATGGCAGTCTGGTACCTTTGATGGTAAAAACTTCACTCCAGATACCAAATTATATGAGGTAGACCGTGGCAACGACTTCTATGCCACCCAGTCAACCGCCACTCCAGATGGTCGTCGCATCCTCATTGCATGGCTCAACATGTGGAAACTCCCATTCTTAAACTACCAAGATCACTGGGTAGGTGCTTTAACCTTACCTCGAGAGTTATCCATTAAGGATGGTCATATCTACCAAAAGCCTATTCGTGAGGCTGCTAGCTTACGTTTAGCTAAGTACGAGTTCTCTAAACAAGAGTGCACATTAAACTCTTCTGTAAGAGCCTTAAGCACCAATAGCGCTACCGAGATTACCTTTAGCTTCAACCCATCTGAGAATAACGCAGAGCAGTATGGCATCGCTATTGGCCACTCAATTCGCTTATTTGTAGATCGTCAGACTAAGAATTTAACCCTATTCCGTTCTGACTTAAATGCAACCTCTTACCGTTCTATTCCTATCAGTTTTGATAAGGAGCACAAGCTGCAGATCTTCATCGATAACTCCTCTATCGAGGTCTTTATCGATGACGGTCACGATGCAATGACCACTAACTTCTTTGGTCAAGATCACTCCATCTTTGCTTATGCAACTAATGGTGCAGCAACTTTCAAAGACCTTACCGTCTATGATTTAGAGCGCCCTATGTTCAATGCACCACTTTTCAAGAAAGCGTAACGCATTGAAACTCAAGTAAGAAAGTTGAGTCAATAGACAAAATACCATCCAACCATATAGCTACATGCCCTGAGAGATGCCCACCACTTAAGTGGCATAGCTCGGGGCATTTTAGTATCTGCTATCACTCCCTAGCCTATGGTACTTATACACCAGCTAGATATCTATGCAATTACTTGCCCTTGTTTTTCTGACTTACGCACCGTTAAGAGCAATTAACAGAGCTAGCCAAGCAGTTGCAGCATTACTAAAAGAATAACGCATTTGATGCGCTCAATAGGATGCTTTGTGCCATAATTGACACAGCGCTATGAGCCATTGCTCATGGCACTATAGCTTTCAGATGAAGGAGTTTTACTATGGCAAATATCCTCGAGCGCTTCGAGACAATGGATCCTTATATTCTGCTCTCAGCAGTTAACTTAAAGCTGCGTAACGACTGCTCTTCTTTAGATGATCTGTGCAAAACCCACGAGATCAGTGAAGAAAAGCTTTGCGCACGCCTTGCATCTGTTGGCTACAAGTACAACGCCGACCAAAACCAATTTGTAGGCTAATAGCCTGTTGCTGATAGCCCTGCCCATGTCAAAGCATTGCATTTGCCTTTGCATGAGCTTTGGCTTTGGCTTTGATTGAGCTTTAGCTTTTCATGCGCTCTGCTTTTGCCTTAGCGCACAGTAGCACAGCAGATAGCACCTCTAGCTAAGCCTTGCGTAGCACACGAGAGTGCCTTATGTTGGCATTAGCTATCAGATAGCGCATTAGCAACTTACAAGCCCTGTACCTTAGTGGTATGGGGTTTTTTGTTACTTTTTTAAAGCCTAGCTCAATGCCATGCGGCTTTGATTATGTGTTAGGATTCTAAGATAAGCTTTTCTTTGTAAAAGGAACATTCATGGCCAATACCTACGATCTACCAAAAAACTATCTAAAGATAGTTGAAGAAGCTAAGTTGCTACCAGGCAAACCTTTCCTGAGATATGTGCAAGAAGGGCAAAAGTATTTGATTGAGAAACAATCATTAGACAAGTACAGCAACCAAGCGATAATTAGACACACACTGACCATACCAACTATGTTTAGAACATCCTTGATGTCCGACATGGTTGTCTTTTTATTCATGGACTTATTTGGTCTGTTCGGTTTTTACAAAGACAAGCATCAATTTGAAATCTATGGCCCTGCTCTTAGAGCCAACGCTGCAGCGCATGCATTTGAGTTCTTCTGTGAGGATTCATCAGCGCACAAAAGCGAATATACAAGTGCTTGTCGCGAGCTTCTGCTAGAAAGATTGCACGAAGCTTACCCAATTCACTGCAAAGAGGCCAAAGTACCAGTAAATCCAGCTGTGCTCAATGCTAAAAGTGTTAGCGCTTTCTTACGCGAAGCTCCTGAATATAAGAAAGATGCTAACGCGTTTTTGAAAATCAACACTGATGCCACAATGCTTGATTGGCTGAAAGCTATCCGCCTTAACACCCTCTTAATTGCTCCAAATAAGAAAGAAATTAAGGAAATGATGCGCACCGCTGACAAGCTGAATCTTCCAATTGCGCCTTGTGACCGCATTATTGAGACCATGCCTACGGTTAAGCAAGCCCCACAGCTTTATCAAAACAACACCAAAGCACAGCTTATGCAAACGCTTAGACGTCAACTTCCGTCATATATTCCATTAGCAGATGAACATGGCAAACTGATTCATCCACAAAAGCCACCTCACAATCTCCCTGAATATTTGATTCGCTAACAAGAGCCTCGACGATTAGGGCCTTGGTAAAGTATTCTTGCGCCTCAAGGATGAACTTTATTTATCCTTGCGGCCATAATGAAAATGCCGCAGCATGAAACCAAAATTTCGTCATGCTGCGGCATTTTTGTTTCCATTCACCAAAAATAGCCATTGAATAGCAACGGCCACTTAACATTATTTTGGTTTAGCAATGCCCTTGGCATTGATATCAGGGTGTTGATACTCAACAGCATAAGTGCCGTCACGGTTAATCCTAGAGACAGCTGCAACTTGCTTAAGAGCATTGCTAAGGACTATGCAATAGCGGTGCGGATCGGAGTTAAGCAAGCTAAAGCCATACTTGCGGTCGACCATTTGCTTAGAGCCCTCATTAAGTTTCTTGATGATATTCTGGCGACAGCGTGCTAGCTTAAACTCAATGATTACGTCAGGTACCTTTAAACCATTTACTTTCTTATAAATCACAAAATCTGCATAGCCAAATAGGGATGCGACTTCACGCTGTGCATAAAATCCTGTGCACATCATTGAAAAGCCTATGATCGAGGAGAGAACTTCCTCGTAATTAGGTTCTTTGAAGATCTTTTGATCAAAACAATTAAAGATGTTGCAAAATAGATCAGCAATACCCTTACCGCCTTGATGCAGGCGTTCAAATACTTCTTTCTTATTACTAAGCAAGCTAAATAGCTTATGGTTGATTCCAGACAGAACTGAATTGTCTTTTTTGAGCTCTTGCATTAAAAGAGTTGCTAAAGTGTTTGCAACCTCATGATTGGCTAAACCCAAGTATGCATCGTTGTCTATAATCTCCTTAATGCTTAAGTAGCCACCTTGGAACAAAATGGCTATAGCATTATCTAATGAGAGGGCCTTAATATCGTCATGTTTGACAATTAGGCTGTTTACATCAATAGATAGAAGGTGTTTGTTAGCTTGATTTGTTTCCGACTTATCTATTGCCAAGCTAAATACTGGGAAAAG
>NZ_CABTML010000051.1:0-54816 GCF_902485895.1 uncultured Anaerobiospirillum sp.
AATCAGTGTGGTTTTGTTAAATCCTAGCAATTGCATGTTTCCTTAAAATTCGATAAACATGCGGTTTATAATATGTATGCTAGCTTTTAAATTTAACCCCCGTAAAATCGACCAAGTACAAATACACATCAAGCCGATGATTCTTTAAAGTGGCGGGGTTCTTTGGACAAGTGTCGCTAGCTTTGAACACTCTGAGTTGCTGCATCAAATGCGCAAGCTTGTGAAAATGGAGATGTGATTTTAGGATGCGATTTTAGATCGTGAATGGTAGGGCGGAATAAAAAACGGGACCTAGATGAGGTCCCGTTTTGGCCACATTATGTGGCTTGAATTAGTTTAGCAAAGTCTTAATCTCTGGACTTGTTCCTAAACTCTTCGAGTGCCTGATTTAATGACACTGTAAGCTCCTCAGCATTAATAGATTCAGCTTGTGAAGCTACGTCTTGTGGAGCAGCAGCAGCACTTGCGCTCTCTTCTTGAGCAGGAGAATCTACTTCATTGTCATCAAGCTTGGCCTTTACCTTGCGACGGCGACGACGTGGCTTTTGCTCCTCGCCATCTTCATCCTCAAAGTAAGGACGCTCGACTTCATCAGATGCAGCTAAGGCACGCTCAGCAGCCTCTTGAGCTGCGATGGCCTCTTCTAAATCATCCTCGTCGTACTCAAAGACGGCGGTTAATGACTCGATAGTGGTTTCGCTAGCTTCTCCCTCATCACGGATATAGCCAACAGTTGGGTCATAACCACGTGAGTCAATGATGGAGCTGTCGAGTACGGAGCTATCATCAAAGCCTGATACAGCCTCAGTTATGGTAGTGCGGATGTTGCGAGCACGGGCATCATTGTCGATGTCCTCAACCTGCTCATCACGCATTACACGAGCATAACGTGCAGACAGACGGTTGTTGCGATCTGCAGACCAGAAGTCACCATGCTTATGGCTATGAGCATAAACATGATCATCTTGCTCAACCTCATCAGAGGTGTCATCAGCATCAACCTCGTCATAAACAACGGTATTACGCTGTGCTCTTACCTCAGGCTCAGCCTTTGAGCATGCCTCTTGTGTATCTGCCTTAGCAACAATCTCTTGAGGAGCAGACTCTGCAGCACAAGCACATGGAGCCTGGGCTTCGCAAGGAGCTGCATCGCAAGGCTCTGCATCGCTTGGGGCAGCATCGCAAGGAGCGGCGGCTTCAACTGCGCAAGAGGCTGATGAGTCAACAGCGCTAGCGGCGGCCTCAACAGGGGCAGCGCAAGCGATAGCTGCAGCTACGCCCTGAGCTTCCTTGTCAGCAGTGCACTTGTGCTCTGTCTGTGCCTCTGCTTGATCTTGCTCATCTTTAGCTGAGCACTGACAAGCTTGAGCTTCTGCCTTCTTGGCAGCAGCTTGGGCCTTTTTGGCAGCAGCGCTCTTACGTGGCTTCTTTACAGCCTTAATAAGAGGCTCGATTGGCTCAAGAACAGCAGCTTCACAAGCAGGACGATTAAAGGTCTCAGCCATTAAAGAGGCAGCCTCTTCATCGTTCATGCTTAAAGATGCATCAGCGCAGGTATTGTACTTAGCACCGTGTAAGCCACCGGCGATCTCTACCTTGTTAAACTCCATGCCTGAGTCAAACTCTTGTGACTCATGCTCAGTTGTGAAGGTAAGTTCAACTTGTGCTGGCTCAGAAATGGTCTCAACCTCAGCTGATACATCAGCCTCGTTGTAGCCACCTTGTGACTCAGCTTTGGTAAAGTCAACGCCATCATCATAGGAGCGAGACTTAGTATCGCCATTAAATGGGATGTCATTGTCTGGACCTTGGCCCATTGGAGCACAAGTAAAGTCATCCTCTTCAAAGGTAAAGAGCTTGATAGTGCTTAAGTTATCAAGATCAAATACGGCTGCATCATCAATACCCACAGTACGTGGATTGAGCTCAACCTTAACCTTTGGCTTGCTTGGACGACGCTCCTTGCGATCTCCACGTGAGCGGCGATCAGAACGCTCTGATCTCTCAGGGCGTGAACGACGCTCTTGAGGAGCCTCATTGTCATTACGCTCAGTGCTTGGAGCCTCATTTGCCTCGCTATCGCGACGTGGACGACGCTCGCTACGCTCTGGACGCTCGGCACGTTCAGGTCGTTCGGAGCGCTCTTGACGTTCTGCACGCTCGCTGCGCTCAGGACGTTCGATGCGCTCTTGACGTTCTGCACGCTCTGTGCGCTCAGAATTACCGGATGGGCTGTCGGCGTATGGATTGATCTCAGTGTCAAACTGCTCTACGCGCTCAGCACGTGGACGACGCTCCTTACGACGGTTGTTGCGTGGCTCTTCTTCGTTAGCTTTCTGGAAGAAACCAACATTCTCCTCGTAAGCATCTGATCTAGTATCAATTTCAGACTCAACGCGAGGTGCTCTTTCAGGGCGTGGACGACGCTCGCTACGCTCTGGACGCTCGGCACGCTCAGAACGCTCGGCACGTTCGCCGCGCTCAGATCGCTCAGAACGCTCAGAGCGCTCCGAACGCTCTGGGCGGCTGCGGCGCTCTTGAGTGCTCTCAGAATCAAAACGCTCAGATAAGTTTTGGTTATTGCGCTCGGCAATTTCCTCACGGTTTTGACGCTCACGAACTGGACGATCACCACGCTCAGAACGCTCAAAGCGCTCAGTCTTACGGCGATCACGCTCCTCACGAGATGGGCGCTCATTACGCTCACCACGCTCGGTGCGCTCATTATTACGCTCTTGACGATCGCTATTACGGTCATTGCGGCGACGATTGTTATTGTTGCGGCGTGGACCACGATCGTTGCGCTTGTTGCTATCGCGTGAAGCGCTGTCCTTGTTGTCTATGGTAGCTCCTTGAGCTTCGCTCTTGTTTTGCTCGGAAGCATCATTGTTCTTTAAGATACCGCCGATGAAAGAGAAGAGTTTAGAAAACAAACCACCTTGCTTTTCTTTACTACCAGCATCGGTGATCACGGCATTAGACTTATTGCCCTCAGCACGGTTGTTTCTACGTTCGTTCTTTACATTGATGGTGTGACCATCGTTATTAGAGTTGTCTACAATGGGAGCTGGCAGGTTAACGGTGATGTCCTCGGTGTAAACCATTGGAGTATCAGAACGCTTTTGCTTGCCTTGCTTCTTGTTTGCAAACTCACGACGTAACATGCTCTCCTGAACTTGAGCACGAGCTGCAGCTGCACGCTCTTGCAAAATTTCAGTTGGATCATCATTACCTGAGTAATCTAAAGGCAGGTTACGGGCGTTGTTTAAGACGCGGTGTACTTCGTAGCTTGGAGCCATCATATGAGGATCTGGGATCACGGTAACCTTGATGCCAGTGGTCTTTTCGATTTTTTCAAGCTGACGACGTTTGTTGTTGAGAATGAAAGTGGCGATCTCTACAGGAGCGAAAGCCATTACATCTCCGGTGTGCTCTTTATGCGCTTCTTCCTCGACCAAGCGCATGATGGAAAGAGCGAGGGACGCCGTATCACGAATGGTGCCCTGGCCTTGGCACATTGGGCATACGTGGCTAGTAGACTCCTCTAAAGATGGACGCAGTCTTTGACGTGACATCTCAAGGAGACCAAAGCGAGAAATACGAGAGAACTGAATACGTGCACGATCCTGACGGCAAGCCTCACGCATACGATTTTCAATTTCTCTTTGGTGCTTAACTGGAGTCATATCGATAAAGTCGATAACTACCAGACCGCCCACGTCACGAAGTCGCAGCTGACGGGCAATTTCTTCAGCAGCTTCGATATTGGTCTGCAATGCAGTTTCTTCAATATCACCGCCCTTAGTTGCCTTAGCTGAGTTAACGTCAATGGAGGTTAAAGCTTCGGTAGGATCAATAACGATAGCACCACCTGATGGCAGACGTACTTCACGTAAGTAAGCTGACTCAATCTGGCTCTCAATTTGGTATTTAGAGAATAATGGGATATCGCCACGGTACAGACGAACGCGATCAGAGAACTCAGGACGTACGAGCTTGATGTGGTGAACGATCTTCTCGTAGACCTCTTTGCTATCAACTAATATCTCGCCAGTATCTGGACGCAGATAATCGCGGATAGCACGGATCGCAACAGATGACTCTTGGTGAATTAAGAAAGGAGCTTTCTTAGAGGCAGCAGCCTTCTTAATCATTTCCCAAAGCTTAGTTAAGATAGATAAGTCCCAAGACAGTTCTTCAGCTGACTTGCCCACACCAGCAGTACGGATGATGGCACCCATGCCCTGTGGGATATCAATGCCTTGAGCTGCAGCACGCATCTCAGCACGATCTTCACCCTCGATACGACGGGAAATACCGCCAGCACGTGGGTTGTTCGGCATTAAGACGATGTAAGAGCCTGCAAGAGAAATGTAGGTGGTTAAAGCGGCACCCTTAAGGCCACGTTCTTCTTTTTCAATCTGAACGATAACTTCCTGACCCTCTTTAAGGGCAGTCTTAAGAGCATTGTGATCGCTAAAATTAGTGCCCTCAGGATAGTACTCGCGAGAAACTTCTTTTAGCGGTAAGAAACCGTGGCGCTCGACGCCATAGTCAACGAAAGCAGCCTCTAAGCTTGGCTCAATACGGGTAATAACACCCTTGTAGATATTGGCTTTCTTATTAGCATGCTGAGGAGATTCAATATCAAGGTCGTATAGCTTATTACCATCGACCAGCGCAACACGCACTTCTTCTTCTTGCGTGGCGTTGATAAGCATTCTTTTCACGGAAAAGATCCTTATGAGGCGATCTCTTGTAATCAGAACGCAGTTTCACACCAAGCACCATCATCTTGTAAGCTCATACATTGAGCTCTAGCCATGAACCATGCCTAATTAAGGCATGTCGCCAAGCCTAAGTAAGGCATGTAGCACTAGCCATAAACCATGCTTTAAAAAGCAACTTCATAAGCTAGGCATTTAGCCCAAGATATCTAGTGTTGGCAATATTGTTGGAGATACTTTATTTGAAAAGTGCAATTTGACCGAACGCCCTGCACTACTAGCTTTCCTAACCAAAATACTAATAAGTCCACCACGAAAAACATGAATGATCTCATCAGCACCTTACAAGGAGCATAGCAATACGTCAGATCGTTTATATCTTTGCCACAAGCTCAAGACTCAAGTTACTAGACCATAAAGCCTAAGGAAAAACTCTTATCTTTAAGACCAACAATTAAGCATCAAAACTCAAGTCATATTGACCAAAACGTCTTAGCATTAGGCTCAAACTCATAAGATGAGCTCTTGTTCGACTAAGTTTTGCTCAAAGGGTCTTTAGTGTACCAGTTAAGACTTTTAGCTACAGGGTAGCCTGTTTGCTGAAAATCTTAAGCTGCATAAAGCAGCATCAAAGACTGGTAGTGCTTTGCAAACATAAGTTTGTCTGAGCCTTTCACATAAATCTCTAGCTACAAGTGCGCTTAAGTAACTGCAGTTGAGCCTAGATCTTTTAGTGAAAGTGACTATCAGTACTTAAGATAAGTAAGTATCTTTGATTAAAGACTTACTTATCCTCATTACAATCCTCAAAAAGTACTGCCAAGATGCTCAAAGAATGAAGCGTCTTTAAAACATCTAAACAATACTGCTTAACTCAAAAGTCAGTGCGCTAAGGCTAATTTAAGCAAAGGCCGTCGTGATAAAGACCGTGTAATTACAGTGGGTCGATAGTTTAGATACGCTTTAAGCGCGATGTAACGGCACCAATTCTCTAGACTGATTGTCCTTTAGCCACACAAGCAAACTGAGATTGTCGTTAAAAGTGAAACCGGGCGAGGCCTGTTAGGAGCAGCTAGGTAATGTTAAAGAAATAAAGCTTCATGCGGCCTAAAAGCCAAGATAATGATGCTTATTTCTTTTAAAAACCTGCTTTTAACTATCTCCCTTTTGTCTAGGTCTTACTCGCAGTAGTAATCTGATTTCAAACAGAAACCGGCATTTGTAATACACAAGGCGAAGCTCACCTTACTTCCTTGAAGAGGGGACAGGGCCTTGCAACCGTGACGTCTCTTAATCCCTTCCTAAGATCACCTGACTACACTACTTTCAAGAGACCTTGTTAGGGGCCCTCTAAAAAGCTTAGTAGCTCTGATAGATAAGCTGTTGAGCGCTACTTAAAAGCTTGTAGCTAAATATAAGCTACATAAGTCTCATGCTAATAACTCATGCAGATCGCTGCATGGTCCGTAAGTGAGCTTTTAACAAGCTTAAGAGCGATAACTTATGTGTCAGTGCTAAGCTTTAAGCTCATGCAAAAGCTCGTGTGTAACTAATGAGCTTTAGCATGCTTGTTGTGAACAAATCACACTCGACAAGCGCACTGATACGACGGTTTAAAGCTTATGGCCTGTTTAGTTAGAACAAACAGTACATTAAGAACAAGTTACGATCAGCCTTAAGTATTGATACCTTACACTTGGAAAAACTAAAGCCTCTGCGCCTCATGGCATTTAAAGCTGCAGTTTTAAGTCCAAGCTCTATCTAGCATTTGACAATGGTGTTTAAAGCTAGAGTTACAACTTTGAAAAGGTATAAGACTCAAGCGATATCATAAGTTGCGCTATGTGCTGAATTTGCCAAGGCATTTGCACTAAAGCGTCGGCTTAAGTATCAGACGGCAGTCAAAGGTCACGACGTATGACAGTGCCATACAGAGCGTCACCAGGATAGGTTCTAGGTCATGTCTTAAGACCACAATAAACCTATCTTGACTGTGGCTTATTATCTGACAAAACATCGCAACTAAACAAGTTATCTAAGCACTTTTAACAGTGATTTACCTAAAAGCTCCAAAATTCACCTCAAAAGATCGCCCATAACACACTAATCCCATTATCACAAATCCGATACAAATCAGGCTTTAGCCATCAAAAGCAAATGACAGCAACATAAGTGCATGAACGCATTACTAGCCCATTAAAACTTAATATATGGTTTAAGGAACATCGTGGTGCACTTTGAGCGCACATTACCAAGAACACAAGTGACCAAAACAATCCCCATTATCTGCGCAAAAACATATCCAAGCTGCTGCAGCAAACATAAGCAGCAAGCAAAAGCAGCAAGGGACAACGTGCATCATGCCATCAAGAAACTAGACGCTAAAGCCAGCCGCCCTTTCATTGATAGAGTGCACGTACGTCTTAGGACAGATAAGGTAAGTCTTAGGCAAGAGCAAGTACGTATTAGGCAAGAGCAGGTAAGTCTTAGGCCTACGCGTGAGGATGCTGATAAGTGTAAGGCAGTCAAAATAAGATAAATATGCCTCTCATGCGCGAAAGCAGAGAGGGGAAGGGAGCGAGTGCTTTTAGCAAAACTTTTGGTATGCGCAATAACTTTTGGTAAAATAGACGTTTTGTGCATAACGAACCTAT
Source organism: uncultured Anaerobiospirillum sp. (assembly GCF_902485895.1). NCBI lineage: Bacteria > Pseudomonadati > Pseudomonadota > Gammaproteobacteria > Aeromonadales > Succinivibrionaceae > Anaerobiospirillum > uncultured Anaerobiospirillum sp. Next base: position 7,382 of record NZ_CABTML010000051.1, read on the forward strand.
CATGAGGATAGGTAAGTAGGATGTTGAGGAAGATGCGATGGCTGATGATAACAATCAGACCCAGTTTAAAGTAACCTACAAGACCGCATCAGCAGATGATGATGGCCAGCGCTTAGATAACTACCTTGCCCGTGTGCTTAAGGGAGTTCCGCGCAGCATGATTTATCGCATCCTGCGTCGTGGTGAGGTGAGAGTAAACAAGGGTCGTGTATCTCCATCGTACAAGCTCAAAGCTGGTGACGAGATTCGTGTGCCTCCAGTACGTGTAAGTACTGGCCCTGTTACCATCCCATCATCAAATCTCAAGTTAGTACAAGATCTTAAAAACCGTATTCTCTTTGAAAACGATCTCATCATCGTGGTGGATAAGCCAGCCGGTTTAGCCGCTCATGGTGGATCTGGTATTGAGTTTGGTCTTATCGAGGCCATGCGAGCTTTATATCCTCAAGAGTCATTTTTAGAGTTAGCCCACCGTCTCGATCGTGATACCTCCGGTGCTCTCATTATCGCCAAGCGCCGAGCCGCGCTGCGTAATTTACATGAGCAGTTTAGAAACCGTGTGGTTAAAAAGCGCTATTTAACCTTAGTTCCTGGCAAATGGGATCGTAAGATTAACCTCGTTAATGCCCCGCTTATTCGTAATGAGCTACGCTCAGGCGAGCGTATGGTGGAGGTTAATTTTAAAGAAGGTGCTCCATCCTCAACTGGTTATGACATTGTCGAGAGCTTTGGCACTGAGGCTACCTTAATGGCAGCTATGCCACATACTGGTCGTACCCACCAAATTCGTGTGCATTCAGCCTATGTAAAGCACGCCGTTGGTGGTGATGAAAAGTACGGCGATAAGACCTTCAATGCGCTCTTACGCAGCCTAGGTATGCATCGCATGTTCTTGCATGCTTTCCGTGTTAGCTTCATCGATCCTGCTACTAATCGTGTCGTCAAGGTCGAGGCTCCGCTGCCACCTGAGCTTGAGCAAATCCTTGAGGTGCTGCGCAAGCGCAACTAGATTAAGCTAAATAGATTGAGGTTCTGTGTGTAAAACACAGCAAACAATACATAGCAACAGATTTCAACAAAAAGCTCTGTAGTCGCAAGATCACAGGGCTTTATTTGTGCCTAGGGATCTCAAAGATAGATCACCGCAATAAAGATAGTCACATGCTCATGGGGCTACTGTAAGAACTATGCAAGTCTGTTTTAGGCTGCACAGTAGCATTTATGTAAAGTTTGGCTTAGTTTAGCCGTCGGCGTTCTGATAAGTTCTATTATTTTTTTACGCTGTTGCTAGATGACATGCTTTGCTTGTGTATACTTTAGTCTTGCTGCACATATAAAGTAGCAGGTATAAGCAGCTATTTTTAGCAGCCATACGGTGCTGCCATTTAAGCAGCCATATGGTGCTGCCAAGGCTTGCCGATAGTTTTGCATCTTAGTTTTAGCAGCAAGTTTTGCAGCTAAGTTTTAGCAGCAAGTTTTGTGGCCACAGCTTAAGTGGCTTAATGATAATCAAAGATAGGAACAATACCGTGTCACTAAAGGCAGATGAAGGATTAAGAGAATGCCTCCAAGAGGTTAAACTGTTTGCTTTTGATATTGATGGCACGGTCACTGACAGTATTGAGCAGATCATTGTCTGTTTCCAGCGTACCTTTGAGTACGCCAATTTGCCAGTGCCTACTCCTGAGCAGATCAAGGGCACTATTGGCATGACTTTGAATAAGGGTATTCAAAGTTTGCTGCCAGATCCAACTGATGAGCGTTTGGCTTTAGAGACTACTCAGCTTTACCGCGATACCTTTTCTGTAAGCCCGGATATCAATGTTTCCATTCTATTTGATGGCATCTTAGATACTTTTAAGGCTTTAAAGTCCAAAGGCTATATGATCGCCATGGCAACAGGTAAGTCACGCGTGGGTGTAGATCGCCTCCTTGATGATTGCCCAGAGCTTAAGGACTATTTTGAGATCATTTGCACTGGAGACAAGTGCGAGTCTAAGCCATCACCTGCCATGATTAATGAAATCAGTGCGCTCTCTGGCGTTCCTGTTGGCAAGATCATGGGTGTAGGCGATGCCATCTTAGATATTCAGATGTTTAGAAATGCTAAATGCCATGAGCTCGGTGTATTAACTGGCGTAGCTGATTTTTATGCAATGGACGACTTCGATACTGAGTTTATCCTGCCAAAGGCTACCGATATTGTCCACTACCTCGACTAGGCCTTTATAGTAGTTAACAACTAAGCTAAGCTCTGTTAATTACTTTTGAGAGTATGGTCTGTTTTTGGTGGCTGTGCATGCGCAGAATATGGTCTGGTTTTGGCTGTGAGTCCGCAAGCAATGGGACTCACGTAAGTGGGATTTACTTAGAGCGCATCTTAGCGCGTTCTTCTTCAGAAAGAATGGTGACACGGCGGTCATCACGCATGGAAACAGGGCGACCTTTCTTAGCCTCAAAGAATGTCTTGAGCTGAGAGTAGAACTCGCTGCGGCGCTCGTCTTTATTAATCTGCATCAGCTCATCGGCCTGATCGATTACTTGCTTGAGCGTCTGTGAACCATCCTCACAACCATAGAAGGTGCTGCAGCCAATACCAAAGAAGATCGGTACAGGGCTAGTCTCAATTGGGGTGTGCTGCTTGTGGTAGGCGTTATTCTCATTGCGCAGCTTATCAATATTGCGAGCAATCTCATCGACTTGCTGCTTATTACAATAAGGCAAGATCACCAAGAACTCATCGCCTGCAAGACGCATGATTTCTAGGCTAGTATCTTGTTCACATCCCTCGTCGTTAGGACTAAGTTCATTCTTGAACGCCTCGTTTTGATGTTGATGGATAAGACTATCTAAGTTGTCTTTAGCAATAGGATCGCTGCGGGTAGATTGAATGTCATCGCCATCTAATTGCTTGATCAAGTCATGGAGCATATGACTATCTACAGAGCTATTTTCTCCTGCATTGAGCTGATAGACGAGGTTATCTTCTAACACTGGCTTGTCAGTAGTTAGGGCCTCAAGATCTGGAGTTAAAGCAACAGTCTTTTGAGCTCGAGTCTGAGTAAGGCTTTCGGTACCTGGAATAATCTGCTGCGCACCGTTATCTGTAGAGTGCTCTTTATGCAGCTTCATAGTCTTAGCATAGGATGAGGCTGCAATACCGTCACGAATCAGATCGCGAGCTTTGATAAGTAAGTAGTCACCATGGCTATGGCCTAAGATGTCATTAGTAAGCTTTAGACCAGAGATATCAATGAAGATCACTGATACAGGCATAACTGCCTTGTTCTCGTAACGAGTGTAGTTTTGTAAGAAGAAGTTACGATTGTGCAATCCTGTAAGCGAGTCAGTAAACATCATGAGCTTGATGTTATCGAAGCTGCTTTGTACTAGGTTAATATTGGTTAAAGTACCGATAACACGACGTGCGCGACCAAAGTTGTCACGCTCTTGTACTAAGCCACGGCATACACACCAAAGGTAATGACCTTGCCTGTGACGAATACGCATGCAGCTTTCAAAGTAGTCACCATATTGCTCAGATTGGCACATATGGCTAAGCACCATGAAAAAGTCGTTATCGTCAGGGTGAACAATACGAGCAATAAAGTCGTCGATATAGCGAGGGAACTCTTCTTCTTTATAGCCAATCATGGCGTGATAGGAGGCAGAGCACACTAACTCATTAGTGGCACTGTCCCAAATGTACATACCATCGCCCGAGATCTCTCGTGGAATAAGCTCAGAGTGAGGGCTATGCTCAAAAGAAATATAGCCAACACAGTAAAGGGCACTACCGTCAGGACGACGGTGCAGTACTGATCCTTGAACCACAAAAGAACGTCCTTTATATGGACCGTCAATCATGGTCAAATGCTCAAAGATCACGTCACCCATGCTTTTATCGTTCATGTTGAGGTAAAAGCGGGTGGCATCAAAACTGTTAAGGATGCGAGTTACAACATGCGGTGATTGAGCGTCATGGTGATCTTTTACGCCAAGGAAAGATGCAGCGGTACGATCGAAGATAAATTCATCACGCTCTCCATCGTAATACCAGTGGCCTAAGATCTTGCTCTCTTCGGCTGATAAGATATCATCAGCCTCACTTGATTCGTGTTCAGTCCAAGACTCAAAAGGTGCATTCTCATCACGACCAACAATATGTTCGTCGGTGTTGCCAGAGTCATTAGCGAGAACTTCTCTGACCTTGAAATACTGCATCTTAACCCCCGCACGAAGTTGACTAAGTAGCCATTGCTAGCTTAATCATACTCGTAACTGTTGTATTTAGTCATGCTCACAAGATTTTAGTGCACATGAGCACGAGCATAACTTAACGAAAATCTTAAAGAACTACTATCTTAAGCCACTTAGCACCGCTCATTCATGCAAACATACTTAATTTGTGAAGGCGCTATGAACTTTGCTGCTCTCTTAAATAAGATCATCATAGCCTGACAGGCATCTTAAATAAGATCATCACCACCTGATTGCCATCTTAAATAAGATCATCACCACCTGATTGCCATCTTAAATAAGATCATCGCCACATAACAGGCTTACTTAAATAAGAGGATCGGCACATCACTGGCAATGAACCTAAATGGTTGTTGCTGCCTTGCGGCTTATAAGTTTTATCAAGGCCATGCTTAGCTATGTTTAGTTAGTTCTGTAATTTGTTTGTTTGATTTCTGATACATGCTTAAGAATGAATAAGACTTAGGCAAAGAGTCGCTTGTCGTTAAACTCGACCTTTTGCTTGAGTGATTGCTCAATATAGGCCTTAACTAAATTGTAATGCTCGTCATGCGCTGCCTTCTTGTTGACCTGCATGATCTTATCGGCCTCTTGAATGGCTAAATGGATTTTCTCCATGGCACTGTGCAGATCGCTCTTGCTCAGTTCCTTGTTAGTAAACTCGCTTAAATCAGTGGTATTAGCACCGCAGCTGAAGAATACCGGCATACGCACAGGAGCGTTGATGTTGTATTCCTTAACTGCAGCATTTAGTTTGTTAACTAAACTTGCAGCCTGCTCTTCATTGCAATCTGGGAGCAAACAGACGATCTCATCACCGCTAATACGGATAAGCTCACTTGGCATATCGATAACGCTGTTAATTAAGATCGCAGCCGAGCAGAGCAGTCTATCGCCAACGGTATGGCCTAAATAATCATTGTAGGCTTTAAGTGCAGTGACATCAGTAAAGATCACACTAAGCTGGCCACGGGTATTGGCGATGATCTCAGGTAAGTGTGTGGTCAGATAAGTACGATTCTTAAGACCAGTTAAGATGTCAGTAAACACCTTGCTCTGCAGATTCTCATAGCCCTCAATAACACGGTTAATGTCGATGTTAATACCTAAAATACGGGTAGCTAACTTCTGTTCATTACGTGCGATGACGGTACCGATGGACTTAGTCCAAATGTATGAACCATTGCGGCAGCGTGAGCGATATAAGAACTCAAAGTTGTCTCCATGAGCTTCAGAGAGTACTAAGCGACTTTGCTTTTTAAGCACTTCCTTATCGTCTGGATGTACAACAGTGCGATGCCAATTGTATCTGATGGCTTTAGCACGTGGATCATCAGGCTTATAGCCAAGCATTGAGTAGTAGTTAGAGCCAAAGACGCATTCACCAGTGCTAGTAAGCCAGTCAAAAGAGGCAGATTCAGCAGCAACGTGTGGCAGCATAGCAAACAGGTATGAAGCTACACGGGTAAAGGTCATAGTAATATGGCTTAAACATTCACCCTCAAATAAGGCATTAAGCTTAATGTAAATCTTTGAGCCTGCATCTTTGCCATGAGTTAAGAAGACAGCAAAAGAGGCGCGATCACGAGAGTGCTCACCTGGCAGGTAGACTGAGTCATAACGCCGATACAAATTGCCATTAGAGTGAGTCAGCTCTAAATGCGACTTAGCTACTTCGGTACACTTAGTCTCAGGCATGATAGCCGTAGGATCTTGAGCCTTAGAAGGTCGAGGAGTTACACCAAAGAGACCAAATCTAAAGCCTAGATTGCTCTTTGGCTTATTATTATTAGTCTGCTTACTGTTTAAATTCTTTGAGGTAAGTGCTGAGTATTGCATGTTAGATGCAACACTATCGAAGTTTACTGGTAGCGCATCATTGGAAGTGTAGTTAATCTTCGCATGATGGCCAGTCACAAAGTTAGTGCCATAAACAGAGTTATTTTCAGTACTCTTGTGCTCAATCGATGGCATATTTTCATATGGACCATTGTGGAACAGAGTATCGAAGATATTGGCATTGCTCTGAGTGTTTGAGTTCTTTGCGCTATCGCTAGTATCAACAGGCTCACTAATCGCATCGATTAAGCTAGTGGCGATAGATTCTGATCGAGCTTTAATCTGACGAATCTCGTGCACTGGGCAGCCAATAGCATGCAAAAGTTCGTTTGGATCGTCAATAATAGGCTTAGCTGCAGGACCACCTGCAAGATCTTCAACGGTCAGATCATCCACGCCGCCACTGGTGCTGTACTCAGGATTATCCTCAGTATATGGGCATACATTGTTGCCATGAGCAAGGCATGGATTGATAAATTCCTTATTGGTGTCGCGTAAGGTACGAGTATAAGCAAAGATCTTATGGGTAACTTTACGGCCTAAGATGCGCAATACTGATCTTGGCGATACCCATGTAGATATAAATGACGGATCAAGATCCAAGATGGCAACAGCATGCTTATCGAGGAAGAAGCCTCGCTTACGTATATCGTAGATACCAAAACCAGGGAAGGTGATATTACGATCAAAGCTGTACTGAGCCCTCATGCCTGTCTCAAGACGCTTTTTGCTGCTAGTACTACTTGATGCAGCATTATCGTCTGACGCGGCATTATTGTCTTTATCTTTGTTCTTGCTATCGCGACTGGTGCGCTTATCTTTGGTACTTGAGAAGCGCTTGGCCTTTTCTAAGGCACGCTTACGCTTTTCACTTAGTATACCGTTTTCGTTTTCACGAGCGTTCAGTGCAGTTTGTACGGTATGGTAAACCGAGGATGAGTCAGGGTTTTCGTTAGCAATACCGATGGATGCTGTAATACCGGAGTTATCACCAAGTCCATTAATGAGATCACTAAGGCAATTGATATCGCTTTGCAAAACAGCAGGGGCGGTAGTGTTGCTAGTTATATCCTCATCATAAAGTGGGCAAGTATCAACAAGCTGCTCAACTATAGGCTCAACATCAATGCTAGCTTTGCTATCTAATAAAGAGGTCAGTGGCTTATTGGTACCATAGACAGAACTATGAGCATAGTCATATGGCTTTATAATTTCCACCAAGCTTGCCTGATTGCAAACTCCAGTAGCACATGATGCATCTTTAGCGCTACTAGAGCTTCCGCTTGCATGGGCAGCATCATTTTCGCATGAAGAGCTAGAGGCGCTAGCACATGATGGGCTAGATGCGCTAGCGCATGAAGAATTCGAGGTGTTGGCGCTGCTAGAGCTAGCGCAGCAATGGTCTTGTATGTCTTGTTCTGGCGCTTTTATGGTAGTGGAGCTTGGGCTGCTAGAGTCAATAGCTAAGCGCACGGCCTGATCTGAGGTCGTGTCATGACTGCTTTGAGCATTATCGCTTTGCAAAGCTGTACCGTTTTGAAGGGAACAATCAACCCTCGGTACATCGTCACGTTCGTTTAAATCCGGCACTTGTGTATTGTTTGGATTCTTCTTAACCATGTCTGCCTAAAAGCTCGCTGGCATTTTTAGCATGAGTGACTAAAAGTATTGCTCTGCAATTGCCCATAACCATAGACACTTAAGATCGTAAGCGATCTGTTAAGAGGTATTTGGTAGTCTTACTATATTGGCATATAGCAAAGAGCAAAAGCATACTCTTAAGAAAAAGTTTCATACGCCGCATGCATTGAAATGACAATGCCATGCCATTTAAACCAAAAGCTATTCTCCTAAATGCTATAAACGGCTGTTTTGCAAGTCCTAAATTTAAAGGCGCTTACTAGCCGTTTTAGCTTATGTTGAGATCTTAAGTGAATACTCAGCTATGCCACATTAAGATCTTTGCTGCCTGAGAGCTTTATCCTTACAAAATTGATTGTATATAAGCATGTTGCTACAAGTTTGCCTCATCAGAACAGCTTGTCTAACTATGATGCCTGTACTCCTGCATGCCTAGAGCAGATGTACACAGACTGAAATTTTTGTGCTTTTAATGTACCTAACATTAGCTAGAGTATTGTATAGACTCTATTGCCTAGAACAATGATCGTTATCATAGGTTAATAATGCACTATTACTATGTATTTGCACTAGATTGATACAGAAGTTCCTAGATATATCATAACTAGATACTAAGCTGCACTCTTTTAGGCTTGAAAGTCTACATTGTAAAGCTACATTTTTAAGATAGAAGTAAGCTCAATTGGTGGAGTATAAATTGGCAAAAAACAGCTTGATTATGCAGTTATTTACCGAATCAAGCGTCTTTAAACTCAAAAGTTCTCTACTAAAGAGCCACCTTAATCTAAGCTAAATCATTAAAGATGCCTAGTTACAGTTTGCAGCAAATTAAGCCACAAACGGGCTAATTTAAACATTATAGAGTAGGTTGCAAGAGTACAAGATAGTATTTTACTGTACTAACTAGAATTGCGATGCAGCCCACACTTAGATGATATTTTTAACAAATTACATCACAAAAATTACAAGTTTTGTGAGCAATCAAAATGGCTGCAAAGCCAGCAAATTAATACATGCCAAAGCTGACATACCCACAAAAACAAAAGGCTTTGCCAAAGCAAAGCCTTTTGTAATTATGCTACAGCCAATAAATGAACTTAGCTCATAAGAGGAGTGTAAGCTCGATTAATGTGCCTGAGCTCGGTTTTGAAGCGTAAGCTCGACTATGGAGCTTGCGCTCATATGCATTTAGCTAATTTGCTGATTAGCTGTTGTAGACGCCAAAGTGCTTCTTAGCAAAAGCAACCTTTGCTTCAACGCTCATGTTCGAGCGACGAGTGAGGGCTTCAACTAAGCGCAGACGAGGGATTAAGCCTGCGTTGTTAGCTGTCTGAATAGCCATACCAGGACGTGCATTAAGCTCAAGGAGCATTGGGCCTTTAAACTTATCGAGCACGATATCTGTACCGATATAGCCAAGACCTGACATCTCATAGCAAGAGGATGCTAAGTGGAGTACATCATCCCACTGTGGCACCTGAAGTTTATAGAGATCTTTGTTGGTGTCAGGGTGGAACTCGATTGGCTCGTTATGCTGTACAGCACGTACGGCACGACCAGTACGAATATCAATACCCACACCCACAGCGCCTTGGTGCAAGTTAGCCTTACCGTCAGATGCTGCAGTTGATAAACGCATCATACACATCACAGGGAAGCCCTGGAAAACGATAACACGAGTATCTGGCACACCTTCGTAGCTATAGCCCTCAAAGCAAGGATCAAAGTGAATGAGATCTTCGATAAGGGCGATATCTGGCTTACCGCCTAAGGAGAATAAGCCAGCTAAGATATTAGATACGTGACGACGTAAGTCATGGATGTTAATCATCTGACCAGAGGCTTTGATAAAGTACTTATCCTCACGGCCAGTGATAACTAAGATGCCTTTACCACCAGAACCTTGGGCTGGCTTGATGCAAAACTCTTTGCGATCGCCAATGATGGAAACGATGTTTTGAGCATCTACCTGATTACGTACGGCACCAACTAAGTGAGGCACATTGACCTTATGCTCAATGGCCATTTTCTTAGTTAACAGCTTGTTATCCACCAATGGGTACAGACGGCGCTTGTTGTAACGACCAATGTAGTTAACATTGCGCTGGTTCATACCCATGATGCCAAGCCGCATCAGCGTAAACGGATTGGAGTATTTGGACAATAAAGACATGGGCTACTCCTTGTCCTTAGCCTCGGTGGACTGGCCTTGTTCTTTTGCCTTGGCCTCTTGAGCCTGAGCAACAGCCTCAGCAGTCTCATTGTCAAAGGCACGAGGGTTAGCCTTGAGCTGAGCGATTTCGCGCTTTAAACGTACATTCTCTGGCTCAGACTCATCACCGTTTAAGGTGTCCTTCATCTGCTCAGCAAGTGGCTTGAAACGCTTTAACTCAGTTAAGCGGAAGCCAGTGTAGTTACCCATGCACAGTACTAAGGCGAGGATGACTAACTGCAGACCTAAGAAGTTGAAGGTTAAGTGCTGAATGAAGAGGCTGTCCATAGCAAGGAAAGCACATACGGCTACGAATAAGGAACCGCCGCCCTGCTTAATAACCTCTTTGTAACCGTCTTCTTCCCATAAAATAGACATTCTCTCAATGGTCCAAGACAGAATGATCATTGGGAAGAAGGTAACCTTAATACCCTCGGTAAGACCGATCTTGTAGGTTACTAATGAGATAAAGCCGATGATGGCGATAACCACGATAATAACGGCAGAAATACGGGCTACGAGCAGCAAGTTAAGGTGCGATAACCAAGAACGTACGATAAGACCGATACATACGATGGATACGAAGCCGATAAGACCAACTACTAAGGAGGTCTGTAAGAATGCCATAGCGATCAGCACTGGCATGAAGGTACCGGAGGTCTTAATACCAATTAAGGTACGTAAGAACACAACGATTAACACACCAATTGGCAGCAGTAAGATGCCCTTGAATAAGGACTGCTCTTCAAGTGGCAGTGACTCAATAGACAGAGAAACTACATCGTTACCCTGAGCCTTTTCAGTCATAACCTTGAGCATGCCGGCCTGAGCTACAGGAACAGAGGTCTTGATGATGGAGAAGGATAAACGAGCATTCTGACCACCCTGCACATCAAGCAGAGAGCCGCCGTTGTTGTTCCAGATAAGCTGATTGGTACGGATACCAGAAGTACCAGTTACTGGATCAAAGATCTCGTAGTGGGTGCCATCAAATACAGCAATACGCTGAGTTAAAGAACGGTTACGACGACCATCTTCTAAATCAAGTACGTGTACGATGCGAGCAGGAACCTGAGCATAGTGCAGGATGTTTAAGATAAGCTCAGAACGGGTGTACTCTTGTAAAAGTAAAGTACGGATTTCTTCTTGACGATCGAGCTCGTTAATTACCTGTACGGTAAATGAGAATGGGGTTGAAGAGCGCTCACGTGCCTTAGAGGCGATCTCGCCAATGGCAGTAGCATAAGGCTCTTGAATAACTACATTAGGAATAGCAGGTACGATCATGGAAGAGTCTTTAGCGTTAGAGTCGCTTAAGAACTCGCCACGATAGTACAGAGTCTGCAGACCAGCTGGATTGCGCTTGGTCCACTCTACATAAGAGCTATTCTGTCTTTGAATGTAGGTAGAACCATAGCCAAGTGAGGAGGTAGTTTGGCTAAGCTGGAAGAAGCCTGGCTGTACATCTGGAATAACCAGATCGACAGTGGCTGCACCAGTATCATTAGGCTCGAATTCAACCTTGGCCTCTACTTGCCAAACGGTGCGTTGCTCACCTGGTAAAAAAGGGATTTCAAAAGTTACATGTTGGTAACCCATAAGTAGAATACCTGTTATGAACAGGATGGCGGTTACCACATAAAAAACGCCACGTGAAACCATGTATAACTTCCCGGTTATTCACAAACAAAAAGAATTCTTTCAATCAGCTACACGCACGAGCAGCAAGATAAAGTTTAAAAACTATCTTAACTCAATGCCTAAACAAGCCTATTACCAAGATAAGACTTACTCAAAACTGCAGCTGTTTTTAAGCTAGTGGACATATCAGACTGAGCACTAGCTAAGCTATGTATCCTAGGCTATCTATTAGCCTTTTAAGGCCTAGGTATATGCCATGGCATTTGTATTAAATAAGCCATGGATTAGGATATGGCTTAGGCCAATCGGACAAATTGTTTCAAAGGGCGATAGCCCCAATAAACCACCAGGGCCTTAACCTTTACCTCTTGGCCTGTCGGCAAATTACTTGTCGTCCTTTGCCTCAGCCTTAGACTCGGTTTTGTCCTTAGACTCAGACTTGGTATCCTTAGGCTCAGCCTTTGCCTTTGGTTCAGCCTTGGCCTTGGACTCATCCTTAGCCTTTGGCTCGGCCTTGGCCTCGCTCTTAGCCTTAGGCTCAGCCTTGGCCTTAGGCTCGTCCTTATCCTTGGTAGTTACGGTGCTCTTTTCCTTGTCGGTCTTTGGAGCGCTCTTAGCTGCGGTGCTCTCCTTGGTGACGTTTTCAATGATTACGCCGCTTGGAGTGCGTGGGGTAGCCTTGACTGGAGCGTTAGCATCAACCTTTGGCTTCTTGTCCTCATCAACTGAGGTCTTGTTGCGAACAGCAGGCAGAGCATTTTCAGAGTTAGGGCCTAAGTTAGCGCCGTAGCTCTCAGCTGGGTGAGCAACCTTGCCGATAGCCTCTTCATTAGCACGCTTCTTGATGAACTCAGCATTAGGATCCTGGCCCTTCTTCATGTGCTTTTGATAGTCTTCGCGGCTTAAGATAAGGTAGGTATCAGGATTACGGCCTTGGATGTGATCGCGAGAGACGTCAACTACGGCGATATCCTGAAGTAAGGTACGACCGATGAGAAGTGGGTACTGTAACTTGGTACGGTCAGATAAGGTGAACTCGCTCTTTGTGGAATAGTTACCAACCTTAACGTTAAGAGCAACTACGACACGATCGGTAGTAGTGTGCTTGGAAACCTGACGGATGGTGGAGGTACGAACATATGGAGCCTCAACTACGATCTCTTTTTCGTTAGCCTCAATAGTAAAGCGGTACCAACGCTTGCCATTACGCTCAAACTCGGTAATGTCCTTAGCTGAAATGGAGGACACTGCAGCACCGGTATCGATACGGGCATCAAAGGTAACATCGGCTTCTTTGACGTAGACATACTCGTCTTCACCGAAGTACATCTTGCCATCTGGGGTCTGCAGATCATAGTTACGCAGAGGTTTGATTTCCATTTCGTTGTTCTTGTTTACCATCAACTTGTTGTCATAGATAGAGTCAACTAAGGACTGATTCTGTCTACGCAGAGCCTTCATCTCGCTTAACAGAGCACGACGGAAATCATCAGTCTCTTCACGAGTGGCAACTAACTCAGCACGCATAGCACCAAGATTAGCTCTCTGTCCTGACAACTCTTCATTAATGCTTTGAATCTGACCCTTCATCTGAGTAAGACGGGCTGCATTATTGTCACCATCGGCCTCTTCAGCATGGACAGCACTTGTAAAGCCTGAACACACAATGAGTGCGGAAAAGAGGGCACAAGGCAGGGCCTTGAGCCTAAAGGTACTCTTCTTTAAAGCATACATGAAAACAAACAACCTATTCAAAATGTGAATACAAACAAAAATTCGGTGACACAGAGTGTCTTTAAGCTGCCAATACAACTAGCAAGCTTGAGTTTTGCTCATCACGTAACGACACCTTCTCTGCATAAAATCATGAAGAGAATCCTTATGTGCGCTTGTTGATGAGGTGCATGCGCTGTACTAATAAATTTAAAAAGATAAGCACGCATGCTAAGAAACTAGTAGATGCACTTACATCTAAGTTAGCCTAGTAAGAGCTCTTACTAAGCCGATGTACTTATGTGTTTAAAACCTATGCAAAGCTCTTGGTAATAGGCTGTGGCTAAATCTTGAAAAATTAGCTCTTAATCTAGCTACTAAGACTAGCAATCTTAAGCAATTGCCTAATAAAAATGTGGCTCCATCGCTCATTTAAGACCTTTTAGGCATATAAAACTATAAGGTGAGCTTAAGGTTTACTCAGATTAGAAACTTGAGCATATCCACAGTGCTAAATCTCGGAATTATACCGCAGTTTTGCAGTCATAAAACTGTCAAATGAACTTTACAGCGCGAAAAAATATAGGTACTGAGTTTTGCTCGCGACACACGGGGCTAATTTTGAGCTTTACAAGTGCAAAACAACGAGACTCTTGTCCTCATTGCACAAATAGTTAGCACTAAACGTCCACGTAAATGATCTTTGCAGCCAAGTTAAGCGCAAACAAACAACGAAATAGCACCAACTTAACTTGCAAAAATGCAGTTATACAGAGCAACAGTTCCATGCTATAGCCCTGCAACAACAAGAACTAAGCTTGCAGCGCCAAGCTTCAAACTACAGCAACAAGCAATCATCTACAGCAGCAGTGCACGATAGCTAGAAGCGTACAGCTAGCTAAGCTCAGAGTGATAGCTCAAGCGCACAGCTACCTAAGCTTCGTGCAATAGCAAAAAGCTTATAGCTACCCAAGCTCCGTGTGATAGCTCAGGAGTACAGCCACATAAGCTGCGCTCAATTGCCAAAAGTATTGCAGCAGCTTCTTAAGAGTATTAGGAAAAACATAGCTAAGTCTTAGTTTGTCGGTATTTGCAAGAATTTTCAGTGCGGATATGGCAAAAGTGCAATACAAGACTAAGTGAAGATGGGGCGCTTTGTTTTTAGACAAGGCTATAAATAGCGCTTGTGGATATTTTGAGGGCTTGGATAGTGTACACAAAAGGGGCAGTGAAAAACTTTTTTTATTGCTTAGTGTACGGAAGCGTAAAATAGTGTAATGCACTTCACAAAAATTAAAATTATTAATGCGACTTGCAATAAGTTATCTTACTAACCATTGCCATCTTAAAAAGTACATGGCTGGTATCTTGGAACTTTCGTGGCAGGTGGCTTTAGTTTTAGTGATGTGGATGCCTAAGCTGCAGCAGATGCAAGTCTAGATACTAGCGCCATCTATTGCTGCAAGATATGGATGTTTTGCCGTTTTTAGTTTCCCTTGGATAGAAGATAGTATGGGATTTTTAGATACCTTAGGACAAATGGGTGTCCTATTTTTGATGGTAATCATTGGTTTTACTTGTCACAAACTCAAGCTGATGAACGATACTTTTGATCGCTCTTTGTCAGTACTGATTATCAACGTTACGGCACCGTGCATCATTCTCTCATCGGTCATGGGTGATACCTTACCAGGACGTGAGGAGATTTTGCCAGTCTTAATTTTAGGCACCTGTACCTTAGTTTTTATGCTCATCACGGGTATTATTTGTGCGAAGCTCTTACGCTCTAGTGAAGAGGGTATTTATCGTTTCATGTTTGCCTTTGGCAATATCAACTTTATTGGTCTGCCAGTAACATCGGCACTGTTTGGAACTTACGCGATTTTCTACATCTCGGTACTGACAATTCCATTTAACTTTTTCATCTTCCTCTTAGGCCAGCTCTTTATCTCAAGCTGCCGTAAGGATAAGAGTGACACAAAGGCTAAGATCGAATTAAATTGGCGTATGGTGCTCTCTCCAGCCCTGAGCGCAACTTATATAGTAATTGTGCTGGTGTTCTTTCAAATTCACACCCCAAAGATCATTGGTGAGGCTATCCATTTAGTAGGCTACATGACCATTCCTGCATCCTTGCTCGTAATTGGTTCTACTTTAGCTAATATCAAAGTCTTAGAAATGTTTGGCAATTGGCGCATTTACGTAATGAGTCTGCTAAAACTGCTGGCCATCCCAGCTTTAATCTGGGCAATTTACTCCATTTCACCTTTTGACAAGCGCTATACCGACGTCTTAGTTATTCTTTCAGCTATGCCGGTAGCTTCATACGGTACTATGATTTGCCTTAAAGAGAACATCGATCCAAAGACCATGTCTCAAGGCACCTTCATGAGTACCTTGCTCTCTATCATCACTATTCCGCTGCTCGCGCTTATTTTATAAAGAACCAAGCAGCAGCAATTAACTATTAGATGCTATTTAGCAATTAACAAAGAGGCCTTGCAAGATGCACGGCCTCATATTTTTGGGGGCACAGCACCTAAAATGGTGCCTGTCCAATCAAGACTTGTTTATTGAAAGCAGCGCCCGCCCAAAATTGCTGCTCCACAGCGCAGTGAGCTGCGCAAGCCAGGCCCATTTTGCCCTTGATCTTCGGCGTTGCCCTTGGTGGCCTAAGCCTTTTGAGGAGCTGCTCGGCGTGGCCGAATCCCTTTGAGGTGTAGCCTTTAGTGGCATTGGACTATTAGGCTTATGCCTTCGGGCTTCGGGCCTTGGCTTTTGGGCTGTTGTGCTTGTGCCTATTGGACCTTGGTGTTTAAGGTGCTGTGGGCATAGAAAGCGCGAAGCACCATTTCTAAAAGCTTCAGGCGAGGATGCTTGTCTGATTCTGGCAGGCTGTAGCGAATAGAGTCAGATTGAGTGATGCGGTACTCGCCATGCTTGGACTTTTGCACTAACTCAACGAGATAGGCAGGGTCTACCTTAAAGTTCTTTTCAAACTTGATAAGCGCACCAGTTGCATCACCACGAATCGCATTAATGCCAAGCTTAGTAGCAGTTTGCTTGAGTCTTGAGAGGATAAATAAATTCTCTGCCTCAGGTGGCAAGGTGCCAAATCTATCGACCAGCTCAATTTTTAGATTATCAAAGTCCTCGCTGCTCTTACATGAAGCAACACGCTTGTACATCGACAGACGGGTATTTACATCGCCGATGTAATCATCAGGGAAGAATGCAGCAATATGCATATCGATATCGCACTCATTGAGGCTAAGCTCGGTAAGAGTAGGCTCTCTACCCTCCTTAAGTGCATTAACCGCTGCATTTAGCATATCCATGTATAAAGAGAAGCCAATCGCGGTGATCTGACCTGACTGCTCTTCGCCTAAGAGCTCACCAGCACCACGAATTTCAAGATCGTGAGATGCCAAGATAAAGCCTGCGCCTAAGTCATCAATACCAGCAATAGCATCTAAACGACGCTTAGCATCGGCAGTGATGGCCTTTTGATTAGGCGTAAACATGTAGGCATAGGCCTGATGGTGTGAACGACCAACACGACCACGAATCTGATGGAGCTGTGCTAAGCCTAAAAGGTCGGCTCTATCGATAATGATGGTGTTAGCAGTCGGAATATCCAAACCGTTTTCTACAATGGTGGAGCATAAGAGCACATTAAAGCGCTGATGACAGAAGTCCTGCATAACACGCTGTAACTCTCGCTCATCCATTTGACCATGAGCAATTTCGATCTTGGCCTCAGGAACTAACTTTTGTAGCTCCTCAAGCTTCTTTTCCATGGTGGAGACTTCATTGTGCAGGTAGTAAACCTGACCACCACGTCTAAGCTCACGCATGATCGCCTCACGAGCAAGCTCTGCTGAGTCTTCATGCACAAAGGTCTTCACGGCCAAACGATGCTCTGGAGCGGTCGCAATAATCGACAGCTCTCGCATGCCCTCTAAGGCCATGTTTAAAGTACGTGGAATTGGGGTGGCAGTTAAGGTTAAAAGGTCTACCTCAGCACGCAGCGCCTTTAGCTTTTCCTTTTGGCGTACACCAAAGCGGTGCTCCTCATCGATGATGAGCAGACCTAAGTTTTTAAACTTAACGCGGCTTGAGAGCAGAGAGTGAGTACCAATAATGATATCCACCGCACCTTCTTCAACGCGCTTAATAGTCTCATTTTGCTGCTTAGTAGTCTTAAAGCGGCTGATAATATCAACATTAACTGCTGTAGTTCCAAAGCGCTCTTTAAAGTTTTGATAATGCTGTTCAGATAAGATGGTAGTAGGCGAGAGAATAGCTACTTGCTTGCCATTCATCACTGCTACAAACGCAGCACGCAGCGCTACCTCAGTCTTACCAAAGCCCACATCACCACAGATGAGACGATCCATAGCCACAGGCTTGCGCATGTCATTTAAAGTTTGCTCAATAGCCTTGTGCTGATCTTCAGTCTCCTCGTATGGGAAGTTAGAGACAAACTCATCATAGGCATGGCGATCGACCTTAAAGCTAAAGCCTTGGCGTAACTCACGCTGCGCATAGAGATCTAAAAGCTCTGCGGCGACGTCACGTACCTTTTGAGCAGCCTTGGCTTTCTTCTTAGACCAAGAGTCATTACCAAGCTTGGATAGCTGTGGATTTTCCTCTCCTGAGTAACGAGCAATTTTGTTGAGTGAGGTGATAGGCAAGAAGAGCTTATCGCCACCTTGATACTCAATACCAATAAACTCGCCCTTTACGCCATTGATAACTTCGGTCTTAAGACCACGGTAAATACCAATACCATGATCAATATGCACCACAAGCTCACCTTCACTAAGCTGAGCTAGGTTTTTGATAATGGTGTCCTGATCAATTTGCTGTGAACGACGATTACGCTTGCGTTGTCTTACTACCTTAAAGCCTAAAAGCTCGGTTTCAGTTAAAAACGCAATTGGGCAATCAAGACCTTCAATCTTAGAGATGACAACCTCAAGCTTAAAGCCTTGGGCAGCTGCAGCAGCTGCAAAGGCAGCCTCAGATGATTGGGCCTCATCTTTTGCCTTGGCCTTGCTACGGCTCTTGCGCTTTGGCTTCTCGTCAGTTGCAGCAGCGACAGAATCAGCGCCAATGCTAGCAGCGGCCGCCTCTTCAGCGCTTGCAGCACCTTGCACCAAAGATGCGTTATCAATGCTAAGCTCAGATACGGCTTGGCTCTGTAAATTGGAGCTTTCGGCTTTGGATGCAGCACTCTTGCGCTTACGCTTTGGCTTACTATCAGTATCTGAGATGTCTTCTTGTGTCTGAACTTCCTGATTGTGGTAGCTCATAGCTGTAGTTACAGCGGCTGTGGCTGCAGCTAAGGCGCAAACTTGCTCTTTAATCTGTGTGGTAGCGGCCTGTACACCGTGTTCAGATGTATCCAAGATGACGCCCTGATCAAATGGGGCAATGGTCATCATTAATGGATCTTTAGACTGGATAAAATCTGAAATGGATGAGGCTGCCTTGAGTCCGTAATCTTTAATTAAGGATTGAGGTAAGAGCTCATGTAAGTTTTGTCTACGACCTTCTGATAGAGCACTAATTAAGATACGACCGCCGCGCTTATTGCAAAACTCATCGACAAAGGCCACGAGCTTTGCTTTGCTATTGTGGTCATGACGATCAAAGGCAATATCCGGCACCTTAGTGCATGGGGCGTTAATAAACTCGCTGTTATATGACTGTACTTGATTGTCTTCACCATCTTTTGCCTGCTTGGCAATAGCACTTGGTTCAAAAGCTGGATCTTGGCGCAAGGTAATATGCTTGCGGTTTTGAATCTGAGTGATGATCTCAAGTGGAGTTAAGAAGACATCGTAAACTGGCAGTGATGGGTGATCGACATCGTGACAGATTTGGTAGGCACGTTGATGTAAGGTTTTGTCATAGTCAAAGATAGCCTTTTCAAAGTCACCTGTGAGTACTAAGGCACTGTCTTTACTGATGTAATCAAAGAAAGTAGCAGTCTTATCAAAGAACAATGGCAGATAGTATTCAATGCCAGCTGGTATAGTGCCTTTAGACACCATTTGATATACAGGATGATGGGAGATATTGCCATTGGTAAAGGCATTACGGTAATTGGTTCTAAAGGTAGAGATGCTCTCTTCAGTTACCGGAAATTCATTGGCTGGCAAGATCTTAATGGAGTCTACTTTCTTTTGGCTACGCTGAGTTTGCACGTCAAAGTAGGAAATACTTTCGATCTCATCAAACTCAAAGTTGATGCGCAATGGAGCCTCAAGGCCCATTGGGTACACATCTAAGATATCGCCACGGGTAGCAATCTCACCAGGTGAGAGTACTTGTTGTACATGTAAATAGCCGCGCTCGACGAGCATATTACGCATGTAAGTAAAGTCTTTAGCATCGCCTACTTTAAAGTTAAAAGCGTTTTGCACCATGAACTCTACAGGAGCAAGTCTTTGGGCAATAGCATGCAGTGAGGTAATGACAATACCTTTTGTAAGACCGATTGCACGGGAGAGAAAGTCGATACGGGAGGAGATGATGTCCTGATGTGGGGACATAACATCGTATGGCAAGGTCTCGTAATCACGAAAGATAGTGACTTCATCATTAGCACACAGATACTTAAGCTCGTTTTCTAAACGTGCTGCATCAACTGTATCTGAGCAGATGACAACTAAAGGATGCTCACATTGCTCCTTTAGCGCAGCAATCTCAAGTGCCTGAGCACAACCACTGAGGTTGCCAAGCACGGTGCCTTTCTTACTTAGTGAACCACTGAGTAATTGTTTTGTTTGCATTATCCCTGTCCGTATCTTACCTGACCAATGCCCATTAAGGTTCCATCAAGCCCAAGCCCAAGCCCAAGCCCAAGCGCAAGCCAAAGCTCAAGCTCAGCTCAAGTGCATGCTCGAGCTTAAGAGTATTCTCATGCTCATGCTAAGAGCAATTTAATCTAGAGAGTAAAGTGCTTTCTACACTCAAGGCTACTTCATGCATTAAGAGGACTACGCTTATTGCACGTGACCGAGTGACAACTACTATGATTGCCAATTAGCAAGTGCAGCCTAAGCCATGCTGAGTGGTCAGCTAAAACTCTTAGGCATAGCAAAGCCTCCAGTGCAGACTTATCTGCCTAGATTATGGGCGTCAAATATTATAAGGATTTTTGATCCTCTGTGCTCACAAAGTGCACTCAAAAGGACAAAAGGCCTAATATATCGCCTCCAGGGCGGCTGCCTGTGAAGATGCTTTCGTCTGTACTCTGCCTAAGAGGCATGCGTAAGTCGCATCGCCTAAGCGTGTTACGAAAATAGGTTAACCTTGATACGCAGGAACCCCATGGGCTTGCCCATGGGAGTTGGTCAGATAAGGACTGTCCTTTTGCGTGGTCTAGATTAGATGCTACTTACCATTTTGATGTTATTTTGCTCATCATTAAGGTGCTTATAACTGCCAATAGCTGGTAAAAAGCGTGTTTGTACGCACTTAAAATGGGCATATCTTTACCACAATGAGTGTAAGCTACATTGGGCTGAGCGTTGTTTTGTATAATCACGGCTTCATTAGCACCATAGGATTTTAAGTGCTTTGGCTTTAAAGTATGTGGTGCCGTACGAACTAGAAATTTTTTAGGTGGTATATGTAGACACGCTTTGGCTAATTTAGAGCAAAGTTTGTTGTGTTCTAATACCATCTTACAGTAATGTCAGTCGTTGATTCGTGACTGAACATAGTTAACTTGCCTTGTTGTGAGCTCAATAGCTCGGTAGGACGTCCAAAGGTTTTGTGCAGAGTTAAAGATGGTTAAGCATTAAAAGCTTAGGCTCAAGCGCTTGTATGAGCTTATCTTAAATTCTGTGGTGGCGTTCAGTGCCTAAATTTAGGCAGAGGTTTTTTGCAAATGCAGTTCTCTCCACGCTCTTATTGCTACTTGTTGCTGTGGTTTGGCATCATCGCGATGATCTCAAACCTCACACCATATTTTGCCAATGACTTCCGCTATATGATGATTCAGGGTACTCAGGATCCTGTTACTTCATTTGCAGATATCGTTCTCTCTCAGTATCGCCACTACTTTGAGTGGGGCGGTAGATCTGTAGCTCACGTCATTGCCCAAACTCTGCTGTGGTGGGGTAAACCAGCTTCAGCTGTTGCTCAGGCTTTATGCTATGTAACCTTAGTGCTGTTTATCTACTTTAATGCTTTTGGCATTCGTCCAACTCTGCACTTACGTGCCATGCCATTATTCGTCATCACCTTATTCTTGTTCTTACAGCTCAGAGTGTATGGCGAGGTGGTATTTAACATCGTAAGTTCTGCAAACTATTTGTGGACTACCACTTTAGTGCTGATCTTCTTATTGCCATACCGTATTTCTATGGCCCGTGAGATCACCGCTCGTCCTTACTTGCTGTGGCCATTTATGTTTATCTTTGGTGTCATTGCAGGTTGGACCAATGAAAACACCGCAGCTGCAGTTGCCACAAGCTTAGGTTTATATCTCTTATGGTGCCTCAAAAACGGTAAGCTCAAGCTCTGGCAAAGCATCGGCTATGCTGGTTTCTTAATTGGCTTTGCTCTACTTATCTTTGCTCCTGGCAATCAAGCTAGACTTGATAGCATGGAGGAGCATGGCTTTGATGCTGTAGAACATAGTATCGGCGCTATTGATATCTTCTTTGAGTCACTCCTTGTGTGCTCACTGCTCATCATCAGTGTTATCTTCTTGCGTCAAAAGGTTAGATCTAAGCTCTTACATATGAGCTATCCAGTCTATTACAACGCTGGAATGTGGTTTGCCTATACTGGTTTATTCTCACTGTTCTTGATGATCTTTGCGCCAAACTTTCCTGCTAGAGCCGCTACACCATTTACCATCTTTATGATTGTGGCTTTAGTGGCCTTAAGTAAGCCACTCCTTGAGAGAGACAAAGATCTCTTTAGACCAAAGGTTAAGGCACTGCTGATCACTGTGCCTACTATCTTTATGCTTTGTGCCCTTGGCAATGCCCTGTGGTGCACTATCACTTTGAACAATGACCAAAAGCTCAGAACTCAAGAGCTCATTACTCAGATTGATGAGGGTAAGAAAGACATTACCTTATCCCCAATGCATGTCTACACTTACAAATATGTCTATGTTGCTGATGTAAGAGCTAATCCTCAGTATTGGACTAATAAGATCATCACCAAGTATCTTGAGGTTAACTCCGTAGTTAGAAACTGCGACTATGCACGTCCTGGCTGGCAAAGTGACTTCATCTTATTTGGTCGCATCAGAAGTGATAGCGAGTGCGTATTAAACCCAAAGACTGGTGATGACGTACCTGTAGCTCACAAATAAGCCCATGCACTCAAGGCCTATGCCTTAAGCAAACAAGAGTGCATCCTTCTAGCTAGCGCCCATGCGGCGCTAGCTTCACAACCCACCAAAAATCAGCGCTTTTTGCCATCCCCCATCAGCGCTTTCAATGCCACTCGCAATTGGCGCAATCTTAAGCTTCCAAAGTTTCTATTAAATCAATCCACTTACGCCATCGCATCACATCAAGCCAAGAGCTTTTGAGAGAACTTCAAATATTTTGCATTACGTATCTAAGTACTAGCGAGGCTATGCTCATTTGACAAAAAGAGCGAGGTCTTGAATATAATCTTAGATTATTGAGGCAGGACATAAGGATGGGGCAATGGTTACGCGCTATACAGATAAGGGCTATTTTACTTACACCGCCAATAGTGCCTCAGATCAAGGCATTGAGGTTAAATGCCCACAGTGTGGCAAATTAGCCATAGTCAAAATGGCCGATGGCGAAGCAAGCTGTAGCTGCACCCACTGTAATTTTAGGCTGCAAAAAGATCTTCGAGCAGCAATCTACTCAGTAAAGCTCAACTGCTCTGAGTGTCAGCGCTACTTTAGATGCGAGATTGATGATCCTCAGCAGCAGCACTTTAAGATCTTAAATGTAACTTGTCCGCATTGTGGTGCTATCAATCAAGGCCCAGTGCAAAAGACCATTGAGCCATATGGCTATATCTACAAATTTTTAGAAGATGGAAGTGAGCCATACTTTGGCTACAAGCTGTGGTATCAGACCTCCTATCAAGGCAAGCTCATTTGGGCCATAAACCGTAGCCATCTTATCTACCTCATTGATTATTTGAGCGCGGATCTTAGACAAAAGCCATATACATACCCAATGCGTACGCAAGCAGATCACCTGCCCACCTTCATTAAGACAGCAAAGAATCGCGATCGCATCGTCACCTTACTAAAGCGCCTGCTTGCCTAGCCAAATCCCAGCTAAGATGCTTCATGGCCGTCTTTGACTAAAGCCCAATTAAGATGCTTCATGCCCGTCTTTGGCTAAAGTCCAATTAAGATGCCTCATGCCCGTCTTTGGCTAAAGCCACATTAAGATGCCTCTTGCTATCTTTTGCAAAGATCAGGTTTGGTTATAGGATTTGCTGGCGGCATTGGTCGGAAACGGCGTAAGTTTGGCTTTTAGTCAGTTTTTACGCAAAACATAGCAAGTTTGCCAATGAGACTGTTATTATTAAGGCACTAGATGGACTAAGGGCACTTAATCAAGGAGCTAAGGTACTACAAGCTTTGCTGTGATTGGGGCTTAACTACAGGATAGAGCGCTATGGAGAACTTTGATTTTTACCGTCCCACTGCTTATTACTTTGGTAATGATCGAGAAAGAGAGACGGGCTCAATTATTCGCAATTTAGGTTGTTCCAAAGTCTTTGTTATTTATGGCTGCGGTAGTGCTGTACGCTCAGGCCTCATTGGTCGTGTGGAGGAAAATCTTGCAAGTGCAGGATTAAATTACGTGACAGCTGGTGGTGTAGTGCCAAATCCACGTGCTGATTTAGTCTATGAGCTTATCGAGCGCGGTAGAGCTGAAAATGTCGACTTTGTGTTAGCTGTTGGTGGCGGATCAGTGATTGATACAGCTAAGGCTGTTGCCATTGGTATCGTCAATGAAGGTGACTTTTACGACTTTTGGCTGCACACCCGCGAGCCTAATGGTGCCTTGGGTGTTGGTGTGATTTTAACTATTCCGGCAGCTGGCTCAGAAGGCTCTTCAAGCTCCGTTATCCAAAAGGAAACTCCTTCAGGCTTTATTAAGGCTGGTTTAACCTCACCTTACAATGTGCCAGTCTTTGCCATCATGAATCCGGAGCTGACTAAGTCACTGCCAGCGTATCAAACTGCCTGTGGTGCTGTGGATATGATGGCTCACGTGATGGAGAGATACTTTACTAATACCACTGATGTCTCCATTACTGACCGCTTATGTGAGGCAGTAATGTGCTCTATTGTGGAGACAGTGCCACGTGTTATTCGAGAGCCAATGAATTATGAGGCACGCGCTAACTTAATGTGGGCTGGTACCTTAGCTCACAATGACATTTGCGGTGTAGGTCGTGAGCAAGATTGGGCCTCACATGCCCTCGAGCATCAGTTATCGGCTATTTATGATGTGGCCCATGGTGCCGGTTTAGCAGTTATCTTCCCAGCGTGGATGGAATTTGTTATGCCGCACAATCCAATGCGCTTTGCTCAATTTGCCTCACGTGTCTTTGGTATTAGCATGGATTTTGAGGATCCTAAGCGCACAGCCAAGGCTGGTATTTATGCTCTCAGATCTTTCTTTAAGTCTATCGGCATGCCAGTTAACTTTGAGGAGATTGGTGCAAAAGAAGAGGATATCCCACATATGCTCAAGCTGCTTTCTCAAGCTAAAAAGAGTGTGGGTAAGTTTGTCTCTTTAACTCCTGACGATTGCGAAGTTATCTACCACCTCGCCGCCAACTACGACGGCCACTAGACCGCCACTAAATGCCATATGCAAACCAAGCCAAGCCAAACTAAGCCAAGAGCATTGACTCGAGCTTCATGCATGTTGATGTGAGCTTCATGTATGTTGATTCGGGTTTCATGCATGCTTACTTGAGCTTCATGCATGTTGATGTGAGCTTTATGCATGCTCAGGATGCGCAAACGAAAAGCACGCATAGCGAACTATGGTAGTGCTAGGCAGCGTTTGTTTCTGTATTAGCTACGCCACGCCGTGCATTTAACTATGTGCGGGCGTGGAGCAATTAACAGGATGCCTTTAGTTCTAACTTTAGTTGTTCTGTCCGTAGAGGCGCTGCAGCTGTTTGGTGGTGTAGGCAAACTCTTTGTGGGTTTGAGAGGTTTGCTTGATAGCAGGGGCTTTGTTCTTTGGCTTGTGCTCGGTTAGGTATGGCCACACAAAGTACCAAATGCTCGAGTTAATTAAAGTACCTGCATAAGAGCCAATGGTGCCAAAGTCCTCAAACATTCTTGGATAAAGTGGGCAATGCTCAAAGGCTGCACCCATCGCCTCATGTTCGGAGGTAATTGGCTTTAAGACTTTAAACTCGAGCTCATTGCTAGTCATGGCTACAGGTACGGCTTGATATCTTTCGTACATGTATTTGCTAATGGACATGAGCTCAGTATTGCTAGGACATATGCCCCAATCTCCCATCGGCAGATAGGCAAAGATCTGCCAAGGATAGCGTACGGGCACTTTTACGATGAAGACGCCATTAAAGGAGATGTCTTCAAGTGCATTGATGTTATTGCTTGGTCCTTCGTAAGCCTCTTCAAAATCACCCACCACTTTTTTGATATTGACGCCAGACTCAACTAACTGCTCGTTTAGCGAATCTAAGCGCTTTTCTAGAATATCCTTGCCATCCATTAGCTCGGCATGCAGCATGGCTGTTCTGAACTTGCGTAATGAAAAGATGTTGAACTTATCATTTTCGTCTTTGCAATTGTCTTTAAAAGTCTCTAATAAAGGCTCATCAGGTACAACGATAATAGGCGTGTAGCCTTGTTGCTTACCATCGCGCATGCAATAGAGAAGACGATTTAGCACAATATCAGGTGAGGTATATTCAGCAAAGTACTCATAGCCACAGTCAAAAAACAGGGCCATAGATTGCCTAATCTCAATAAGTCTTTCCATAACAAGTCCTCAAGCATGATAAGAACTTTGGTGTTTTTTCAGCTCGCAATGCTCATTATAAGCAAGTATTACTCATTGTGTTTAGATTATTGTGCAAAGGCTTAATTACGCTTGCGTATTTGTGAAATAGACATAGCTTTGATTAGCAAAGTACAACAATAAGTTAAGTTATGTCTATCTAGAAACAACAAAGCCTAACTAAAAGTTAGGCTTTGAAAAACATTTGTAGCGCTTAGCGGTTAATTGCTCCTATCTTTAGCTCGACCGAGAAAGTCTCCATAAAGCTTAGGAGCGGGCGCTATTTTGCGCTATCGGTAGATTCTGCGCCCGTAGCATTGCTTGGAGCTGCACTGTTACTATCCTTTGCCTCAGCAGCCTTGCTATCAGATACATTGGCATTATCAGCTGCATTGGCATTATCAGCTGCATGGTCCTTGTTGCCTGCAGCTTCGGCGTTATTTGTCTTTGCTGCATTGGCCTTATCGGCGTTTGCAGCTGCTGTTGCGCTAGCGGCTGCGCTGTAGGCAGATATTCTAGAGCTTGGGAGCTCACCAATTGGACGAGTTGGCTTGTAGGTTGCCTTTGGACGAGAGCCCTCTGGGAGAATGTACTTACGATCAAAGTCATCTGCAGGGATTGGTCGATCGTAGTAGTAACCCTGAGCTAAGTCGCAATCGATAGTCTTTAAGAACTCAACATCCTCGTTACGCTCGACGCCCTCAACTACGGTACGAATACCAAGCTCTTTTGCAAGTCTTGAGAGCACACGTAAGATCATGTGGTTCTTTTCGATTTGCTCTGGATCGTGGGCGAGCATGAACTCGCGGTCAAACTTAATCTCATCAAGGTCTAAGCCAGCGATGATGTTAAGTGAGGAGTAGCCTGAACCAAAGTCATCAAGAGCGATAGAAAGACCAAGCTTTTTAAGCTCGTTAATGTGGTTATTAAGCTCATTAACCTTGTAAGTAGCTAAGTCCTCTAAAACCTCAATCATGAGGTACTTTGGAGGAATGTCGTACTTATCAATGATTTGCTTGAGCTGCTCTTTATAGCCCTTCTTGAAGAAGAGGAGCTTAGTTTGGTTAATCGATAAGTAGATAGGCTCAATACCGCGATCAAGATAAGATCTAATACGTGCACAAGCCTTATCAAACATGTATAAGTCAAGCTCAGTACAGAAACCATTGGCCTCAAACAGAGGAATGAAGTCATTTGGATAAACAATGGTATCTGACTCAGAGATCCAACGTACTAAGGCCTCTGCAGCGTAGATCTTGCCAGTCTTAAGGTCGATCTTAGGCTGTAAGAAGAGCTTAAACTCCTCGTTTTCTAAAGCTGCACGCATGCTCTTTTCGATGCTATGTAAGAAAGCTTCTTTCTTATAGGCATTCTCGTCATAGAAGCGAATAGCATGAGTATAGGTCTTGTTAATCTGCTTGCGAGCAAACTCAGAGCGAGCCACTACTTTATCTGGGTTAAGATCATGGTGTGCAAAAGCAACACCTGCACACATAACGATTGGGATAGAGGAGATCTCAGCGTTAATGCGTTGTGTGCAAATGTTGATAAGCTTGATAAGTTCTGCGTTAAGTTTGTCTTGCTCCTTGATCTTATAGACGAGATAGAACTGATCTTTCTCATGGTGGCAGAACATAATGAGCTTGGAGCTGTCCTGCTCTCTAAAAATATTGGCAATAGTGCGCAGCAAGTCATCAGAGCTCTTTTCACCGAGCATATCCTGCATGTAGCTAAAGTCTTGCATCGACAAGGATACTACTGCGTACTTAATCTCTGGAGATTCCTTGTAGTCAAGGTTGGCAAACTCAAGTAAGAATTTATTGTAGTTATAAGCATCGGTCACTGGATCATAGTGAGCGATCAACAGCTGAGTCTTGTAGCTGCTCTTCATATTGATAAAGAGATAGATGGCAATGAAGCAGCACACAGTGAAGATGATAACGATGCTAACAATTAAGAAGCTTAAAGATTGGAAGTAAGGGCTGTGCTTTACCTCTGCAGAGCTAATAGTACCTAAATACCAATCGGCAAAATCAAGTGGAGTTAAGGTTACGTTGTATTTTAAGCCATTGATATTGGTGGTAAATGAAGTTGGGGTAGTAGATACTAGGCCAACACGAATCTTATCAATAGCATTACGAGTAAATCCCTTGAAATCAGTGACGTTATGCAGATCGCGCGGGATGACCTCATTAACACCGCTTGAGAAGATAAAGCCTGAAGCGGTAGTTAAGAAGGAGTCGATATCAGGGTTAGTAACAGAAATTTGTTCTAAGTTGGCATCAAAGGTAACCTGGCTTACAGCACCAGAGAGCGCACCGATAACGCGACCATCATTGGCAAAGACAGGAGCCACATAAGTAATCATGTCCTGACCGATGGTTGGTGAGAAGTATGGGGATGAAACGGTGCTTTGACCAAGCCAAGCGGTGGAGATAGCAAGCTTTACCTGTGGTGGTAAGTTCTTGTACGCAGTGTCGGTCTTGACGCCGGAAATAGAAACTTGCTCGCAGGTACCATCAAGATTCCAAAAGCCTACTACATCAAATGGAATGTTTTCTTTGCCCACAGCAGAGTAGGTCTTGGTGATGTCATCAGACTTCTTAGTGAACATGGCCAAAGTACGCAAAGCTCTGAGCTCGCCCATTGCCTTACGCTTAATGGTAATCGCAAACTCTGACTGCGTGGCCTTGAGTTCTGAGTCGTTGGCAGAAGTGTAAACATAAGACACAACTTTAAAAGTGGCGAAGGCAAACAGAGACAAGATAACTAAAGATGCAAAAGAGATAATTGCAACCTTGCGTAATCCCTGCTTGAGCTTAATTTCACTAATATAGCTAGCCATTGTGACATCCTTGTGTTTTAAGATGCTTGATCTAGATGACCATCTCTAGTGATCTATGGTTAGGCCTTATGCCACATTTCGCCATTCTTAAGAGAGCTACGTATTGCAATTGCTCAAGAGAGGCGATGATGGCCTTGTATAGCGCTAATTAGCCATAAAGCCTGTGTGCATCTGCATGCTATTGCCACTCAGTAAAGTACTAGCAACAGCATCAACAGCCACGATAGCCTTTAGCATCAGCATCGAGTGATGTTAAGTAACAAAGACATACCATCACAAGACCAATAGATCCTAGATAAAATTTTTTCAATTAACCGCAGTGGCGGTATTGCAAACTTACTTACTGTGACCAAGCCTTAGCCTAGGCACACTAAAACAACATTAAGTTGAGAGTTGAGCTTATGAGGCCCACTCAAAAATCTTACTGAGGCCACTTATTAAACAGCGGCATTCAATCAAGCTATCTATACTTCAAGCAGCAGGCGTAACATAGAGCGCTGCGAACGGTTCTAAAAATAGCTTTAACCATCCTTGGCTGTACTCATCAAGTAATGCAACCTCAGCTCTTTGCATTAACGTAACAATCTTATACAGACTGTAGTTATAAACTTGATGGGCTAACTAAAGTAGCTTTAGGTACTTATCCATGTACCTAAATTGAACTTACAAACTAAGCTAAAACTGTTATGGCCAGAGTATGTTTTACGTAGTACGTAAAGAAAATGCCACACTTTGCCAAGCGCCCTGAACGGCACTTTGTCTAGCGCCATGAACAGATGGGCCGATAGATATTAGTGCTTCATTTATAAGTTGCCGTAACTTATGTAGATTTAAATTGGCAAACATTAGAGCAGGTACGCATAAGCGTGCTCAACTTTTGGGCCTTGTACTAAAACTACACAGTACTTAATAGTGCATGATACTTGTGTGATGGTCACGATGAAACACTTTAGCGCTTTTGTTTGTCATCTAGATATCAAAAATGAGATGTTTGACAATCTTAATTCCAACTTTTTTGCATAGATGTTAAGAAAACCAACGCTTTTTGACCTATCACAGTGCAATGACTTAAGGTCACGTCAAATCTACACTTTTGACCACTTAGTGCACTTTTTCAAACCATAACCGCTGCAACACTTTGCAGTCATTTAACGAAGTTCTGCACAAGCATGCCCATAGGCCGATGATATTTGGCAGCGGCAAATACGACAAAGGCAGCGTTTAATGCGCTGCCTTTGGGGTTGATGCAGCCTTGGCTGCATGCATAGCTTTAGGCTTGCGGCCTAAAGAAAAGAGCTTTTTATGTCTTAGCGATGATGCGGACGCTTCTTGCTAGGACGTCTACGTGGTTCGGCCTTTACTGTGCCCTTAGCTGTGTACATGGACACGAGCTGAGTGCGCAGCTGTGGGCGACGACTAGAGCCGTTGCCACCATAGTTATGAGCCACAACGGTCTCAAACATTGGCATGTCATACTCGCTACGACGTGAAGCAGAGCGTGCGTAATAGTCATCGACAGAGTTTACGCGGCGATTATTGCGTGATGACTTAGCCTTGCCCTTTGGGGCGTCTTTAGCGCTTTGCTTGCGCTCATTAGTACGCTTTTGAGTACTAGTCTTCTTGTCATTGCGAGATGAAGAGGCATTAGCTCCTTCTTCCTTATTGCGCTGACGACGGCTTTGGCGATCGCTATGGCGTGAAGAGTTTGACTCAGCCTTAGTGCTTGAAGAACCTTGAGTATGGTAAGGATCTAACTTAGCACTGTCTGAAGCAGAGGCGCTGACATTGTCGCTATTGGAAGATTTGCGCTCAGGATTATCCTGGCGCTTGCTATCTAAGCCCTTGCGCTTATCTTTTGAGCTCTTAGATGACTTTGCCTCAGTTTCATCGGTACGGCTATGCTTGATAGGCTCGCCATATACTGAATCTTCAGTGCGCTTATTACGATTATGACGCTTAGCAATAGCAGCCTTGGTCTCATCGGTTAAGTAGTCATCTTTGAACAGATCGCTAGTGCCTGCATACTGCATGCTGCCTTCGATATCGTCAAACTTATCAAAGGAGCCAATGGCATCAGAGATAGCGCGAGCCACTAAAGTACGGCCAGCATTATCAAGATGCTCATTACGCTCATTAAAGCGCTCAGCAAGGTTTACGGCAGGGCGGCTCTCATTAGACAGTACTTCACGAGCCATCTGACGCTCCATAGCCTTTTGCTCTTCAGCTGCACGTAACTTGGCAGCCTCGCGCTTTTGATGCTTAGCATCGGCCTTGGCGCTCCTAAAGTCATTTTTATTAGCGGCATTCTTGGATGCAGTAGCATCTTTTACAGCAGTAGCATCTTTTGTAGCAGCTAAGTTATTTGCATTGTCTGCAGCTGATGCCTTGGCATTAGCAGTAGAGCTAGTGTTGGCTGCAACGTTCTTGTCTTGACTCGAAGAGCTCTTGCGTAAGTCCTTTGACTTGTTGTCCTGAGACTTTAAATCCTGAGACTTTAATTCCTTAGATTTTAAATCCTTAGACTTGGCACCGTCAGCGGACTTAGTCTCGTTAAAGGTCTTGTCTTGAGACTTCTCTTTAAGTGCTGAGCTTGCCTTAGAGCGTGAGTCGCGAGGTAACTTGCCGTCAGATGCAAGCTTATTATCCTGGAGGTCGCGCTTTTTGACGTTATCCTTGAGCGTACGCTTGCTGTCGTTATCCTTGAGATCACGCTTGGTGTCGTTATCCTTGAGCGTACGCTTGCTTGCGCTATCTTTTAGCGGAGCAGCATTGTCATTTTTAGCCTGGGCACGGTTCATCATTTTGCCTAAAAGGCCAAATCCCCTGACGTCTTCTTCCTGACTTGGGCGCTTCTTTTGAGCCTCAAGCTTGTTTTGCGGAGCATTAGGATTGGCGTTCTTTAAGGCCCACTTATCTTGGCGTGAATTTGCTCTAGAGTTTGAGCCCTTCTCTTCATTAGCGTACTCGCAAGTGATGTACTGCTTAATGAACATCTCTAAGAAGAGTAAGAACATTGCAACTAAGAGCGGGCCAAAGATAAGTCCCATGAAGCCGAACAGTGGCAAACCAGCAATAACACCAAAGATGGTGACTAATGGGTGGGTGTCAGCCATGCGCTTTTGCACAATCATGCGCAGCACATTATCAGACTGAGAGATCACCACAATACCGTATAAGGAAATATAGAGGGCAGGGAGCATGCCTTGCTCAAAGTACTGCACAATGGCCAGAGGAATCCACACTAACATGGAGCCCACGATTGGGATCATGGAAGCAAAGCCAGTGAGCACACCAAATTCAATTGGATTGTTCACGCCACAAATATAGTAGCCAACTGCAGCTACTGTGCCCTGAATCATGGCAAGCAGCGGAATACCGATGGCGTTGGACTTTACGATGGTAGATACCTTGTTAATGACAATAGTCTTGTTACGGTCATTAAAAGGTAAGCAGCGAGCAATACCGCGCTCCATACGGATACCGCCTGCAAGCAAGAAGAATAAGATGAGCAGAGCGGTGAACAGATTGATAGCTGCGTCATTGATGCCTGCTACCAAGGAGTTCATAAAAGCTGTTACCTTTGCAGTAGCAAAGGCAATGCTCTTTTCAGAAACCAAGTCAAGCTTGGTAGTGCTCTCAAGGTACTTAATCGTATCAGCAAAGCGCTTCATCACAACATTGATATCAAAATCAAGATTGTTGATAAGTTCAATGATGTACCAAATGGCAGCGGAGAAAGGTAGTACCACGAAGACTGCTACCGCAATGGTCAAAATCCATGGAGCAAGTCCAGGAGATAGGCGGTTAGCAAGATAGATATTAGTACGGCGCAACAGAATATAGAGGGTAATTGCACCTAAGGTACCGTTTAGAAAAGGCATTGCCTGTACAAATAACAGACCGCCTAAGATGAGCAGTAATCCAATTAAGGTCCACTCAAAAATGAGTTCGCGATTGTGGCTCAAGATCAGCCTCTAAGAGCTTGTCATTCACATTAAAACCCGCATCAGCCAGATGCCGTTACTGATCTTATACGCCCCAAAACATTAAAGTAACCAAATTATCTAAGCATCGCTAGACCAAGTACTTAATAGCATTAGCGCCACTTAACATGGCCATGAACAACAACTCATGATGGCATCATAAGCTAGCTTTAGTAAATAGCCAAGACACCAACTGCAGCGCTATAAAGCTTGTAGCAATCTAGCGTGGCATAGCGCTATAAACTTGGTCTAAACAAGCCATTTTCCACCCTTAAGAGTGCTCAAATTAAAGCTAGAGCTCTGTGGTGGCAAAGACCAAACTAGCTGTGGCTAAGCCCAGACTAGCAGGTACTAAGACCAAACTAGCAGGGACTACACCCAGACTAGCAGGAACTAAGCCCAGACTAGCAGGGACTACGCCCATGCTTATATCAAGCAGTTAAGCATGTGAGCAATTTAAACTTGCAAAGCGCAAACTAAAAAGCTGCTTGATATAGCCATCTCCTTGCACAAAAAAGCTTGTACAAGCAGTGGCGATACTCATTTTGGTCATTACAAAAAGCAATGGCCAAGATTTGGTTTTAGCAAGATGCCATTTTTATGGCGATCTTGCCTAATTCTTTAATGTTTTATAACTACTGTACTTACTAAACTTACACTGCAGCACTCCTAGCAAAACTATGTATAGCTTTGCTAGTTTCTATAGCACTAGTTAGCAAATTGCCAGTAGTGCTAGCTAAGCTATCAGTGATAAACCTAAGGTCGCTGTGAGCGGCCTTGGCACTCTTTTAAGCTAAATTAAACAGCCTTAACGCTGTCAAGTGCATAAGCGTGCTTGGGGTTTAGTGGTGGCATGGCATACGGTACATATCTTATGAACCAAGGGTGCTTGAGCCACTAAAGTAGTTAGCGAAAAAAATTATAAAACTTACTATCTCATAGCCCATAACAAGCTAGATAACTATGCTTAGCAATTTACTCATCAGTTAAAGCTAAGCTCCTCAAGCTAGGGGCTTTAGTAGCTAGAACCATTGGGTCTAGTACAAATAGTAGTTACAGATGTCTTTTGCTAGCGATGCGCTTTACCGTGGCTGTGATCTTTACTCGTAAAAGAGCTTTTTGTTATGAGCCATGGCTATCTATTTTGTTTAGATAGTAGCGCTTTAAAATCGCATCATCAGCTAAAAAAGCGCAGATGAGCCATTTATTAGTAAGACTTAGCGTAAGTCCTTGTAGCTAAAACACATCCGTGCATAGTATGGCTGTAGCATATAGAGTTAAGCATCATTTCTATAAAGCTTAGCCATAGACCTCATCACCTTATATTGAGGGAGAGGAGGAGGGTGTAATACACCTAATCAGTATGGCAGACTCAAAGCCCCGTGATAGGCTTTAAATCTTATCTGGTCGCGATGCGACCCTCAAAGAAGTCTCATTAAACTCTATTGGTCTTATAAAACCTCTTTGAGGGGAACATCATGGCAAAGCAAGTAAAGGTTCATGCAGATCATGATTTACTTGCTTTGCCAAATTAGCTTGGCTTAAAACGGCAAGAGTAGTTTTGCCTTTGAAGCTAAGACTGTTCTAGCTTAGTCATTTGGCTAAGACTGTTCTTTCTTAGCCATTAGGCGAAGACTAGTTTTAGTTTTGCCGTTAAGGCTAATGCATGGGGACTAAATTAGATGTCCTTGGCAAAAGCAACAGCGCGGCCAATGTAGGTCTCAGGAGTGAGCTTGCGCAGCTGCTCCTTAGCCTCCTCAGGGATCTCGAGAGTATCGATGAACTTGAGCATGGTCTCGGCGTTAACTTCACGACCACGAGTGAGCTCCTTGAGCTTCTCGTATGGGTTAGCGATGCCGTAACGACGCATTACAGTCTGATATGGCTCAGCTAAAACTTCCCAGTTGTGGTCAAGCTCGTCACGTACGTGGGCCTCGTTAGCCTGTAACTTGGAGATGCCCTTTAAGGTGCTCTTCCATGCTAATACTGAGTAACCGCAAGCAACACCTAAGTTACGTAAAACGGTTGAGTCAGTCAGATCACGCTGGAAGCGGGATACTGGTAACTTGGCAGCTAAGTGAGCGAAGATGGCGTTAGCAAGACCGATGTTGCCCTCAGAGTTCTCAAAGTCAATTGGGTTAACCTTGTGAGGCATGGTTGAAGAGCCGATTTCACCAGCGATGGTCTTCTGCTTGAAGGTGCCGTAGGAGATGTAGCCCCAAATGTCACGATCGAAGTCTAAGATGATGGTGTTGAAACGCTCTAAGGCATTGAATAACTCAGCGATGTAATCGTGAGGCTCAATCTGAGTGGTGTAAGGATTGAAGGTAAGGCCTAAGGACTCCTCGAACTCCTTGGAGAAGGTGTACCAATCAACCTCAGGGTAGGCGCTTAAGTGAGCGTTGTAGTTACCAACGGCACCGTTGATCTTACCCATGATCTCAACAGCGGCGATCTGATCGCGCTGACGACGCAGACGGTAAACAACGTTAGCCATTTCCTTACCTAAGGTGGTAGGAGAAGCAGGCTGGCCGTGGGTACGTGCCATTAATGGCAGCTCAGCATACTCATGAGCTAAACGAGTGATCTCGCTAATGAGTTCATCGCACATTGGCAGGAGAACTTCATCACGAGCAGTCTTTAACATCAGAGCGTGGGAGTTGTTGTTGATATCCTCAGAGGTGCAAGCAAAGTGGATGAACTCTTTGACCTTGGAGATCTCTTCGTTGCTAGCAGTCTTGTCCTTTAAGAAGTACTCAACAGCCTTAACGTCATGGTTGGTAACAGCTTCACGACGCTTGATGTCTTCAGCATCTTCAACAGAGAAGTTAGCAATGATGTCATCGATAAAAGCGATGGTCTCTTTTGAAAAAGCTGGAACTTCTTTAATTTCAGGGCAAGAAGCTAATTTCTTAAGCCAGGTGAGCTCAACCTGAACACGGAAGCGCATTAAGCCATACTCTGAGAAGATAGCGCGCAGTTCCTTTACTTTAGATTCGTAACGACCATCAAGTGGAGAAATCGCGGTAAGCGGCGATAATTGCATAACTGACCCCAAAAGTTGAAGTAATGTAGGCATTGACGTAGCCATGTACTAGACGTGAGCACATGCAGCTAAATATGTAATTCTGCACTGCACAGCCCGCCCCGTCAATGAAAAAAACTTATTTTGTCTGCATCTAAAGCGCAAAACCATGCTGCAGACTAACTAGACAAAAGCTAAGCTAGCTTAAAAAAGCGCCGTTGCAGTGCAATGGCAGCCCATGATCTTTTGATCGCCTTAAACGTTACTAAAGTTAATCAAGAGTTTTTTAAACAAGCTGCAACAATCTATTGATGTTTGAGTAAATGATCTGCATATGCTTAACTACGTGCTTAAGCTTAGTAGTCTTGGTACTCAAGTAACTTTAGTGTTGTGCTTTTGCAAGTGTTAAAGCAAAAACAGCCATCTAGTTAGATAGCTGCTTTTGGTCTTTAACTAAGACGTAATTAACGGAGACCGCCTTGATGCTTAGAGATGATCTGACGGGCGCACTCAATAATGTTCTTATAGTGGAACATTAATGAATAACGCTTGCCACCCATCTGATGCCAGAGCATGGAGGCACGGATGCCTGATAAGAGCAGGGCTCTAATCATCAGCTGGAACTCACTGCGGCTTAAGTAGCTCTCCTCACCGTAGATGATGAGCTTAGGGAAGTTAGGGCTAATTAAACCAGAGTAAATGCCTGAGTAGAGCTTGATGACATCGTAATCAACTAAGACATTATTCTCGGCAGTTTCATAGTTTGGATGCATAGCAAGTACTTGATCTCTGAGTCTATCTACCTCGCTATCAAGCTGCTTTGAGACCATAGACTGACGCTCTAAATTAGTCTCAAGTGACATGATAGAGAAGGCGATCTTGATTAACTCTGCATTCTTAGGCTGAGCGGCCTCTTTTGGATATAAAGAGGTGAGAAGCTGAGTTAAACCAGGGATCATGGTTGATGGATTATAGATGTCCTCAACAGTGTTTGGATTAGTGATGATGAGAGCACGCATTAAAGGAGCAATGGCGCTTTCATCAACTTTACCGAAACGAGCAACAGTTTGGATTTGTGCAGCAGACTGGAACACGCCTGCGAGCGCAAGAGTTTCGGCGTAGGTATTGGTAGACATTGTTAAGGACTCCTACTCTTAAGAGCATCCATAAAAACTACGATACTAATACTTTAATTGTTTAAGTGCTCGGCTGAAGGCACACATAAGATTTTGTTCGTTAGACGATCTTACGATCTTATGCTTTGAATGCAGCCTAGTCACAAGACTTTAGCACTCTTGAGTAAGGCAAAACTTAGGAGCAATGCTTAAAGTTTTGCCAAACAAAATTCTTATTTAATCGGCTCTTCAATAATTGCACCGCCTAAACAGTCAGCACCATTGTAAAAGACCACAGACTGTCCTGGAGCTACTGCAGAGACTGGGTTATCAAAAGTAACCTTGAGCATGGATCGCAGGCCGTTTGACTCAGTTGCTGTAGCAGGGCTTGAGTTTACTTGAGTGCCATTATCATCGAGATAAACTCGCTGCACTGTACATGCAACATCAGGCTGACGATAGCGAACCTTGCAAGTGCACTTAAGTGGCAGTTCAGGTAGGCCTACAATCCAGGTCTCATTACCAGCAAGTAAGCCATTGGAGAACAAGGCTGGATGGTTATGGCCTTGAGCTACGATAAGGGCATTGTTAGCCATGTCTTTATCCACAACATACCATGCCTCACCAGTACCATCGGCGCTACCTCCAATGTGCAGGCCCTTGCGTTGACCAATAGTGCAGTACATTAAACCAGGATGCTCGCCAACTACCTTGCCCTCAGTTGAAATGATTGGGCCTGGAGTAGAGGCATCAGGTAAGTACTGATGCAAGAATTGACCAAAGCGCTTTTCGCCGATAAAGCAAATGCCTGTGCTGTCCTTTTTCTTGGCAGTGACTAAGCCACGCTCTAGAGCAAGTTCTCTTACACGTGGCTTTTCAATATGGCCAACTGGGAAGAGAACGCGGCTAAGCTTATTTGGACCAATGGCGTGCAAGAAGTAGCTTTGATCTTTATTCTTATCTAAGCCACGCAGTAAATGCGCATCTGCTCCGATGCCGCCATCAAAAGATCTGAGGCAATAGTGACCAGTTGCAATGAAGTCAGCGTTCAAATCCTCCATGGCGTAATCCATGAAAGCTTTAAACTTAATCTCTTTATTGCACAGGATATCTGGATTAGGAGTACGACCCGCGCGGTATTCGCTTAAGAAGTTCTCAAAAACGTTATCCCAGTACTCAGCAGCAAAGTTGATGGTTTTAAGCTCGATACCAAGCTTGTCACAAACATCCTGAGCATCCTTACGATCCTCAGCAGCTGAGCAATAGGTGTCGTTATCGTCCTCTTCCCAATTCTTCATGAACAGTCCAGTGACGTTCATGCCTGCCTCTTTAAGTAAGGCTGCAGATACAGAAGAGTCCACGCCACCTGACATGCCTACTACGACGTTTTTACCTTTGAGCTCGTCATAAGGAATCTTGTCATCAAAGACATGGTCAGGAGCAAATAAAGTCTTAGACATTAGCCACGAACCGTAGTGATTAATGAAAGAGGGAAATTCTGACCCTTGTCGTAATCATCGAAAGATGAGCCGACTAAACGAGTACGCCACTGACTCTTGCGATTGTTGATCTCTTCACGAGTCATCCAGTGTACAGCTAAGATATCGCCATCAGGATCGGCTGGATGTGCCTTAGTAGGATCGTTGTCCTTGAGGCGAGCCTTGAAGGTAAAGCGGATAATGGTATCCTTTTCTTTTACGTAGTCGTAAATACCAACTAAGTGCTCAAGCTCAATTTCACAACCAGTCTCTTCAAGGCCCTCGCGCACGGCAGCCTCTAAAATGCTCTCTTTAGCATCGACATGGCCTGCTGGAATACCAAAGCAACGCTCGCCAGTATCCTGAAACTCTTCAACCATTAAAAAACGACCTTCGTGCTCAATGATGAGCGCAATGGTCAGATGTGGCTTAAAACGCTCGGCCATACATGCCTCTTGAAAAACCTAAATCTAAAAGCCTAGCAATCAATAAACAAATCGACTGCAGTGCTGATGCAAAGACAAGCTTATGCCTTTTTTCATCTACGATCCTTTGTCTACTGCGATCTTAGCGCATAACGCCAGTGATCTTTTGTTTGCTGCGATCTTAACGCATAACGCCAGTGATCTTTTGTCTACTGCGATCTTAACGCATAACGCTAGTGATCATTTGCTTGCTGCGATCTTAGCGCATAACAATAGCGATCTTTTGTCTACTGCGATCTTAGTCTAGATGCGGCCATTAGATGGGGTTATTAGTATTAATTGGGTACCTGTTTGCACTTAGGCTCAAGCCTAGAGTAGCAGGTGGTGATGGAGTAATGCTGCTAAAAAAGATCATGACTGCTTGCAGCTTACTGCAACATAAAGCGAGTCAAAAATCAGCACAATTACTTCACAAAACCCGTAATTTTATCAAAAGCAGAGTAATTTTGATAGCTGCGAGACTTCTAGCAGCAGCTTTATCTTAATCTTGGTGCATGTAAATAATTAATCACATGCATATTAATAGACAGAACAGCATTGCCCACAAACATCAAAAGTGACTCGCTCGCTTGATGATAAAAACTGTCTTAACTACTCTCGCTAGAGGCCTAAATTACAAGGAATCAGCTGTAAATAGCTCTTAAGATTTGTGCTTAGGGTGTGGCGCTTAAAAATGCAAAAGGCAAGATCACGCATCCTAGGTTAGCTAGGGTCATGATCTTGCCTTAAAGGGCATGCCGCAATGTAGCGGACTAGGGATCTTGTTTAGCGCCTTGCGCTAAGCAAGATAGTAGTTTGCCGTTGTGGCTTAGGCCATAGCCTGAATAATAGCCTTACCAAATTCTTGAGTAGATACTTGGGTAGCGTTAGGCATTTGAGCTGCAAAGTCAGAGGTGACGCGGCCAGCGCTAATAGCACCTTCCATACCCTTAACGATGAGATCAGCAGCCTCATTCCAGCCTAAGTGACGAAGCATGAGCTCAGCTGAGAGGATGATAGAACCTGGGTTTGCAAGGCCCTTACCAGCGATGGTTGGAGCGGTGCCGTGGGTAGCCTCGAAGATCGCAGCCTCAGTACCAATGTTGGCACCTGGAGCAATACCGATACCACCAACGATCGCGGCTAATGCATCAGAGATGTAATCACCGTTTAAGTTCATGGAGGCAACCACATCGTAGTCTGCTGGGTAGAGCAGGATGTTTTGTAAGAATGCATCAGCAATGCAATCCTTAACTACGATACGGTTGTTGGTCTTTGGATTGATGAATGAAACAACGCCCTTGTCATCAGCCTTAGCACCGTACTCACGCTCAACAAGCTCGTAACCCCATCTCTTGAAGCCGCCCTCGGTGAACTTCATGATGTTGCCCTTGTGAACGATGGTTACGCTCTTGCGATCGTGCTCGATAGCGTATTCAACTGCAGCGCGGATTAAACGCTCAGTACCTGGCTTACTCATTGGCTTGATACCAATAGCGCAGTGCTCAGTAAAGCGCAGCTTCTTCACGCCCATATCGTTTTGCAGGAAGTTGATGACCTTCTTTACCTCATCAGTATCTGCATCCCACTCGATACCAGCGTAAATATCTTCTGCGTTCTCACGGAAGATGATGGTATTGGTAAGCTCTGGCTGCTTAACTGGGCTTGGGGTGCCCTTGAAGTAACGTACTGGACGCAGGCAGATGTATAAATCTAAGCCCTGACGCATGGCAACGTTTAATGAACGAATGCCACCACCAACTGGAGTGGTTAAAGGGCCCTTGATGGCAACATGGTAGTCTTTGATAAACTCCATGGTCTCATCTGGCAGGTACACATTCTCGCCATAAACTTCGCATGAACGGCCGCCTGCGTAGATTTCCATCCAAGAAATCTTTTTAGAGCCAGCATAAGCTTTCTCAACTGCAGTATTTACCACCTCATGCATAACAGGAGTGATGTCTGCACCGATACCGTCACCACGGATGAACGGAATGATTGGGTTATTCGGTACCTGCAGCTTGCCGCCTGCATCAAGTTGAATCTTCTCACCTGCAGGAACAACTACTTTACTTTCAAAGCTCATGCTCAATCCTCAATAAAAATTAACTAAGCCATAAAATAGGCTATGCATAGGCTACGAGGTCTATGCAGATCTCATTAATCGTAAACTAAGAAAGTGTCTTTGCACAGAAAAAGCGAAAAAGTCTGTGAAGCTATGACATTAGCCAGCATTTATGCACAACTAAGGTGCTTTCTTGGCGCTTTAAACGCTATTGTGCACAAAAATAAGACAGTAGGCTGAGCAATATGGAGACAATCAAACAAAGCGCAAGCACTCAGTCTGAAAGCCGATGAGATGGGATTTTGTGGCGGCATGTGGATTTTGCAGCATGGAAATTAGTCCGCATGTGGATTTTGCCGCATGGAAATTAGGCTGCATTGGGATTTAGCGACATGCCGATTGGAGGGCATGCCGCATTTAAGATGGTGAGGACTTATTCGCCGGAGCTTAAGTCTACTGGGAGATTTTGGTCTTCTTGAGACATGCGTGGTCGTGAGGTCTCTAAGATAGCCTCGCGGCGCTCACGATCACGTTGAAGCTGCTCTAAGGCACGTGCCTTCGCTGTATCGATCTCACGTTGATGCTCTAGACGCTGCTGCTCGATGAGCTCTTGTTGCTGTGCCTTAAACTTTTGATCGTGCGCACTAAGCTTTGGATCGATAGTTTGATGAGCCTCTCTTAAGCGCTGACGCTCTTTAGAGTTTGGATCATGGGCATCGTAGCTACGTGGAGCTAAAGAAGGGCCTTTAGCCTGGTACAGTGGCTCTTCTTTTGGAGCGTTATGTGCGCCTTCTAGAGGAGTATTCTCTGGACGATAAGTATCATTATCGCCATAGCCAAATTCATTGTTACCAAAGCTAGGCTTTGATGTATCAGAAGCCGTTGCATTAGTATTTGCTCTAGCAGCATCATCTTTTCCAAAGATAGCTTCTAAGCGCTTATTAATATTCTCATTAGATGCGCGTTGTGCTGCAGCTTGGTACGCCTCAGCTACGGCTTGAGCGTCACGTACTTTAGCCTTCATCTGCTCCTCGGTGAGCTGACGTGGATATAAATTATTGTGCAAGATGCCTTCTTGCTTGGCTTTTTCTGATGAAGGTACGAAGTCTAAATCAGCAGCTGTTCCGTGCTGCTGAGTAGTGGTGCCATTGTTATAGCCAGAAATAGTGTTGGCAACAATGGTGGAGTCCTTATCCACAATGCCAGGAGCGGCTGATTGTGCACCTTGGTTTTCAGATGCGTCTGCACTTTTAGCTGAGCTTAAATATGCATACAATGGGCGGCCATTGTGATGCTTAACTAAACGCACCAGCATCTCCTTGACGCGAGAATCGTCTGGGGTGATGTAGGTTTTAAGATCACAGATATCCTTGCAGCGCATCTTCTTACAAAGATTGTTATCAAATGCACTATCGCAAACGGCTTCTTTGTAAGCGTTGAATACCTTCATTGAGTCGATGACATCAGAAAGAGTGTTCTCAACGTTGATATCCACTTCATCAGCGACTTCTTTAACACGCTCAATTACATCTTTAGGAATGGTAACGCTCTTTTCATGGCCTTGTTCGTCGGTGAACTTGCCATTAAGCATGCCAGACTTACGACCTGTAAATTGATAGCCCACATTGTAACCACTGCGTCTATCGAGCAGACGATAGGACATGCTCAAGGTTGGGTATGGGGTTTCAGAGAGATCGTGGATAAAGTGAGCGTAGTTACCATAGTCCTTAATATTAAGGATGTATGGCTCCTTTAAGGAGGTATCCTTTTGGTATGTAATCAAATTGGCCTTGTCCGACATCTGCATGCCGACGGTAAGGTCATTGTTGAGCTTGGTATGTGTAATGATAAGACCAGAGCTTTGAATACGTACGGAGCGACCATAGAAGTACTGAGTAGATGACTCTAACTCAGAGTTCTTAATGTAGTAGATGGTGTTGTACAGCGGATCATCTGAGTGCAGATTGGTCAGCATCTCAAAGACAATACGACCGCCAGTAACTACATAGGCTCGACCAAAGCCATCTGCTTTGCCATCGGCGCAGTTACCTTCCCAGAACACCATAGAATTTGGTTTTAAAACGCGATCAAGGGCGTCAGCGGTAATGGTGCAAGGTTCAGTCTTATTAGCTGGCTGCTTCTTTTGCATCATGCTGACATAGTTATCTGCATAATGCTTAACCATTTGCTCATGGGTTGTTAGAAGACTTCTTTCAACCTCAAGACTTGGTCCATTTTTTAAGATCGCAGAGCTGCCGATGAGGTACTGATCGACAGGAGTGTCAGCACCCTTTGCATTACTCATATTATGAGGTGCAGCTATTGAGGTATTTGCGGCAGCTAAAGAGAGAATGAGCGCAGTACAAGTACTTAAAGCCGCACCAAAGGACCAAAAACTCCTATGAGCATAATCATCATGATCATAGATGGTCACTTCGGTATATAAGGGTGCTTTTGCATTTTCATTGTGTTGCAGATGTGAGGCAAGCTCAAAAGAAAGGCTGCTAAGGTGCAAAGGAGCAATATCTGATTGCTCTGAACGTACAGAGGTATCTTCTTGATGAGATGCGCTTAGTAAAGCCTCGGCTTGTGCATTGAGTGATTCTTGTAAATGATAGTTAAGTGACTCAATAGCATTGTGCTCAGAGCGCAAAAAACTAGCCCTGCCAAAACTGACAGAGAAGGAGATGGCCTTCTGACAGAGTCGAGATGAGGCAAGCGCAAGCTTACCAAACAGCAAAGCAGGTTTAGTTTGCATATGTTGGTTTAACTAGGTATCACTCACTGTAAGCAAGCTAACTTTAAAAATGCATCGAGCTAGCTAACCACAATAAACTTTTGGTTGAGCAAAAGTATTGGAAAAGAACTTATGTAAGCACTTAGCTAATTACACGTTCTTAGCTTTAAGATACTCTGCTCTTATAAAAAACGCCTTTGAGGTTAGTGTATCAGCACATACACAGAACAAACTCAGTAAGACAAGCGTTAGACATTCAGATGTAGGTCAATGACTTACCATCAGCCACGCAATAAGCAATAGCATAGCATTACGGCGTCAAAAACTATAGCGCACTGTAGGTCATAGCTGTGTTTTTTGCGAGTTGTAATACATTTTAATTTCATATTGAGTCTTGCTTGCCAGGATTTTTGTAAGACTCATTTGCCCAAAGGCGGTTTTTGATGACACGAGATCATCAACACCTTGAAAGATGTTGTACAGAGCACCAAAAGCTTTGAATGACCACTCTAGCCTATCTTGAAGCAACCATTCGTATTTTGCATTGCACTATGCAAATACCGATTTTTAAGCATGTGAAGCTTAATTATTCTGCACAAACAAATTGATAAAGGCGCGTAATTATAGCTTAAATATGCACCATGTCAACTAGTATACAAGTTGTCAAAAATGGTCGTTTTTAGAGCGAGTCAAACACATAAAACTATCCATGCTTGATTAGTGAAAACTAACTTACAAGGCCTAATCAAACCCAATATGCAACTAACAAAAAAAACACGCCTAAGTGCATCAGCTCAAACGCAATTTATTAGTAAACAATGATGCAAATATGCAAGGTGCTAAACGAGTGTAATTAGCAGCGCTCAAAGCTAAAGGAAATACAAAGGCAAATCCAACTGCAAAGGCAACCCCATTAGGATCAGTTAAGG
Source organism: uncultured Anaerobiospirillum sp. (assembly GCF_902485895.1). Lineage (NCBI taxonomy): Bacteria > Pseudomonadati > Pseudomonadota > Gammaproteobacteria > Aeromonadales > Succinivibrionaceae > Anaerobiospirillum > uncultured Anaerobiospirillum sp. The sequence continues at coordinate 52,363 of NZ_CABTML010000051.1, forward strand.
TGGTAAAGATAGTCTTAAGCTGGAGCTAAGAAAGCTAAAAATGACTTAGATTGAGGCTTAAGTAGCTAAAGTTAGACATGGGCACGATGCCAAGGTAGTTCAAGAGAGACTTTAGCTTGAGGCCAAGGTGGCTAAAGATAGACTTGGGCACGATGCCAAGGTAGCTTTAAGATGCTAACAGATGAGGGATTTTAGGTTCGTACAAGCCGCTAGCTTGTGGCTAGGGCTTATAGATTGGAGCTAGCTGTTAGAGGTAAAACTTAGCTCGAGGCGATGGTTTGGGGTACAGATTAGTTAGAGATATGATGATCTTCAGTAACGTCAGGATTAGTTTCAAGCAGATGTTGGTTAGCAATCACAACAGATGCGCAAACTAAGAAAGACAAGGTGATGACGATACCAGAGATCATTTTAATCATGCTATACAACCCAAAAGGCCTATAAGTTACTTGCTTGAGCAAGTTAACTAAGCGTCAATGAGAATATGCTAGATCTACCGTGCTTAGTTTTGGTTATCACACAAAACAGATGCTATCTGATTTGATGAAGCAACTCATAGTTGTCTTTAAAGTCAAAATCACACATCTAATTATGACAACTAAGATAAGTAGTTAAGCATTATCGCTTAGCGATGCTTTGTGCTGGGAGATTTGTTTCTAGCCCCAAAACACACATGCAAATGTATCCAAATCAAAACGGCCTTGCAAGCTAAATTTATGATCGCTGTCACGTTATATCTAGGTGTGCAAAAAAGTAATAAAGACTATATATAAGCTGTTTAAAGTGTAAAACTGTAAAATTTCAGCTACTTGTCATACCTTTTAGAAATTGCTGCAAAGCCTTATAACATCTAGTGTTTTCTTGTATACAAGTGCTCTTGGTAAAAATCGACATATTTTTTGTAAAAAATTCACAAGAGGCCTTGTTTTGATTCTTTTATGCCAACTTTATATCAATAACTTTGTGTATATATGCTCTCAAAACCATCAATAGAATGTAACATGTTTCATATAATGACAAGACATCATACAAAGCTTTAGCAAAATATCTCCATAAAGACATCGTGTACCTGCAAAATGGCTTATATGTCATATTTATACAGAGTATCTCACTCAAGTAGCCATCATTGGTAATCAAAAGCTGGCAGCCGCTGCAGCTCCATCAGTTCATCCTCATCCTCATCCTCATCCTCATCCTCATCCTCATCCTCTGTCTCAGCCGCTGCCTAGGCTTAGCCTCAGTCTCTGTATCAACCTATGCCTATGCCTATGCCTGAGCAAACGGCAGCACCTTAACTTCAATCTTTGCTGATAGCACGAGCCTTCATCAAATAAATAGCCCCTCAGCATACAGCTGCAGCAACCATCTAACTCGACTTCCACAACAAACAAGGGCTTACAAATGTATTGTGGTCTTGGTTCGGATGAGGCCGCTACCCCATTAACCTAAGCGCTAGTTCACAAGCAAGTTAGTAAAAGCAGCTTTTCAGGAACTTGAGCTCATCGATCACAGCATGGTGATTATGAGCCTATTTTGGGATCTGGCCTTGAATCGATCACAAAAAATGGAATCTTGTGATCAAGAGTCATTGAGACTGGTGGCGTGTGGCTTGTGAGGGGAACTAAACATTTGCAGCTGTAGATGCAATACGAGCTTGGGGCTTTGGTGATAATTGAGTGTATGGCTACGGTAGCCTAGCGATTCTTTTGAGGTTATTGGAGGTTAGTATTGTTTAAAGTGAGGCAGGGTAAGTGGAGGCTAGATGGTTTTACTGTGCCTAGAAACACAGCGGGCATCTATATGAAGCTATAGATGCCCTGCAGTCGTGACATTATGATGTCAGATTAGACAGATGCCTAAAGCTTTGGCAAGCTGTCAGCTAGCGCTAAAGATTAGCGAGCGCGGAAGGTAATACGACCCTTGGTCAAATCGTATGGAGTGATTTGAACGGTTACCTTGTCGCCAGTTAAGATACGGATGTAGTTCTTACGCATCTTACCGGAAATGTGGGCCATAACGATGTGGCCGTTCTCAAGCTCTACTTTAAAGGTGGTGTTTGGCAGGGTTTCAAGAACGGTGCCCTGCATCTCGATACTTTCTTCTTTTGCCATAAGTAAACTGTAATGATTTGAAAAACTGTGTTCAGGTTACGCTCTTTGAGCACCTTGCAGCAGATGTCACAACACCTGCAGAGCAATCTTGTGATCTGCTGTGTCTGAGCAATGAGCTGTTTTTGCTATACAAAGCTGCTTGGCATTGCCATAAACAGCTACCATCTTTGAGCCGTGAATTGCTCCTGCCAAATCTTACGATTATGGCGTGAGCTTCATGGCGCCGTTGCGCCAAATCTCATACGGTTAACAAGTTACCCATATCGGCTGAAACACGCAGCCGCTATCAAATAGCTTCTTTACAGAAGCATTTTTGAATACTTTTCTAATGATATTAATCTTA
>NZ_CABTML010000052.1:0-19610 GCF_902485895.1 uncultured Anaerobiospirillum sp.
ATGATGGTTGAAACAACGCCTGCACCTACGGTACGGCCACCCTCACGGATAGCGAAGCGCTCACCAGCAGCCATAGCAACTGGGTGGATCAGGGTAACGGTCATCTTGGTGTTGTCACCTGGCATAACCATCTCTACACCCTCACCTAAGTCGATAGAACCGGTGATGTCAGTGGTGCGGAAGAAGAACTGTGGACGGTAGCCCTTGAAGAATGGGGTGTGACGGCCGCCTTCGTCCTTAGATAATACGTAAACCTCACCGTCGAACTTGGTGTGAGGAGTGATGGTGCCTGGGTGAGCTAATACCTGGCCACGCTCAACGTCTTCACGCTTGGTACCACGGAGCAGAACGCCTACGTTATCACCAGCCTGACCCTGGTCTAATAACTTACGGAACATTTCAACGCCGGTAACAACGGTCTTGGTGGTCTCACGGATACCAACGATTTCAACTTCGTCAGATACGCGAACGATACCACGCTCAACACGACCAGTTACTACGGTACCACGACCAGAAATTGAGAATACGTCCTCAATTGGTAATAAGAATGGGTGGTCGATGTCACGCTTTGGCTCTGGGATGTAAGAATCTAAAGCAGCAGCGAGTTCTAAAACCTTCTCAACCCACTTCTCTTCGCCGTTTAATGCGCCTAAAGCGGAACCACGGATAACTGGGGTGTCATCGCCTGGGAACTTGTACTCAGAGAGTAACTCACGAACGTCCATCTCAACGAGGTCTAATAATTCCTCGTCGTCAACCATGTCGCACTTGTTTAAGAATACGAGGATGTATGGAACGCCTACCTGACGAGCTAACAGGATGTGCTCACGGGTCTGTGGCATTGGGCCGTCGGTAGCAGCACAAACTAAGATAGCGCCGTCCATCTGAGCAGCACCAGTGATCATGTTCTTAACATAGTCAGCGTGGCCTGGGCAGTCTACGTGGGCGTAGTGACGGGTCTCGGTATCGTACTCAACGTGAGAAGAGTTAATGGTAATACCACGTGCCTTCTCTTCTGGAGCATTGTCGATCTGGTCGAATGCGCGAACTTCGCCACCAAACTTCTCAGCTAAAACCTTAGTTAAAGCAGCGGTTAAGGTTGTCTTACCGTGGTCAACGTGACCGATGGTACCTACGTTTACGTGTGGCTTGGAACGGACAAACTTCTCTTTTGCCATTTTGATATTCCTGTCAATCGAGTCGGGGAGATGCTCACAGATTGTGAAATGGAGCGGGCAGCGGGAATCGAACCCGTATCACAAGCTTGGAAGGCTTGGGTAATAACCATTATACGATGCCCGCACTGTAACCTGTGTACTTAACACTAATCCCAAACCATGGTGAATAGGTTTGTAGTTATCGCATACAACACAACAAGCCTAAATTCAGTCTAGCTTGATGATTTTCAGTGCTTTGTGGATTATTGTTTCGACTATCAGAGAGTAAGATAGTGAGCTGTCTGAAAGACATAAGAAAGGATGGTGGAGGGGGACGGATTCGAACCATCGAAGGCAGAGCCGGCAGATTTACAGTCTGATCCCTTTGGCCACTCGGGAACCCCTCCAATTTGCTTTCTTTCGTTGTCGTCAGAAAGCGAGGCCATTATAAGCATCACCCCCAACCTTGGCAAGAGTTTTTTTAAAGTTTTTTTAAGTTTTTTCACACCTAATATTAAAAAGCGCTTATATATCGGTTCTTTTGGCTTAAAAAAAGTTACGATCTTGCCGTGATCTTGTGCTGTTTTCATTGCAGACCAACCATATTACTAAGTAAATTGGCGTCGCTTAAAAGCCATCAGGAGCTGATTAGCGCTAGCTTTCGTGCCATCACACACCTCAAAAATTCTTTGATCTCCCTAATGCAGCCAGACAAATTACTAACAGCAGCTGATAAATGACAGAGTTCACCCAAATAAATTACAGCCTGCCCCCACCAAAACCTCAAGCAAGCTACTTCTTTTGCACTGATCTATAGCACCACAAGATCACGGTAGACACCATCTTGCGCATCAAAAGGCCAAATTAGCTCTTAAATTGCGAGTGATCTTGTGCCCTGTCCTTAATAAAAGTGGTCTCATCTATGTAAGTGTGCAGATATGTATATGATGCTATGTAACTGCATGCGTTGCAGCTTCTAGGTTGTGTTGGCGGCTGGCGGTTATATTTGTAGAACGTATAAACAAACAGCGCCTGAACAAAGTATCCATAAAGATACCTCATGCAGGCGCTGTTAAGCTTATATGTATGAACTCAAGTTGCTTTTACTTGTCGTCCTTACCTTCTTTATCCGAGTCTTTTACGATAAAGAAGCCAGTGTCCTTATGACTAGACTGATTCTTATCGCTCTTCTGACTTGAGAATAAGTTAGTTACAAAAGAGGCAATGCCGCCTTTTGAACTACTAGGCTGCTCATCTTTTCCATCAGATGCGTCTGCCTTATCTAAGATGACAAAACCAGGCTCTTTTGCGTGGTTTTTGTCAGACTCATCAGACTTATCAGCATTTAAGTGAGACTCTTCACTCTTAGCATCATTGCTTGGACTTAGGTCAGTATCGTCTTCATTAGAAGCAACACTACCACTCTTGCCATGATTATTCTTGAGATCTGACTTAAATGTAAGTTTACTAATGGTCTCGTGTTTAAGATCGAAACTCATCTTATCTACAAGAATTCTCTTTAGCGCAGCGTTGACGTAACCATCGGACTCGAGGTTATCGATACACTGGCGATAGTAAGAGGTAAAATCAGCAAAGCGGAAGCTTGATAAAGAGCCAGCACTGCTGAGCGTGTCTTTCACCATCTTGATATGACTATTGACCTTGTTCTCAAGCATGGAGCTAACCATACCTAAGGTACGCTTCTCGTCATCTTTAAGCTTAGTCTTGACCACAAACTGCTTAGCTGGGTCAATCATGACGGCAAAAGGCGCAGTACTTGAGTTAAAAGAACTTGGACTTATAAAGATATTGCTAGAAGTACTCTGCTTATCTTCAAGAACGTCCTCGTCCTTAGAGCCATCCTTATTCTCAAAAGACGCGTCAGCTGACTTATCTACACTGTCCTCTGACTTATCTTCTTGAGCTTCAGACTTCTCTTTGCTAGCTTCACTGTGTTTATCAGTGTCAGCCTTTTCAGATGCAGCCTTATCCGCTTCGGCCTTATCAGCCTGAGCTTTTTCAGATTCAGCCTTATCCGCTTCGGCCTTATCAGCCTCAGCCTTTTCAGATGCAGCCTTATCCGCTTGAGCCTTATCAGACTCAGCCTGTTCAAAAGCAGCTTCTAACATAGCAAGATCTACACGAGATACATCGCTAGGCAGATCTCCTACATCCTTTTCGTCGCTAGATTCATCCTTGGACTGCTCATCTACACTTTTGGTGTCGACAGCCTCTTCAGATGCATCTGTAGATGCATCATTAGATTCGTCGTTAGATGCGCCCTTTGACTGCTCATCTACACTTTTAGTGTCGACAGCATCATCAGATGCTTCTGTAGAGTCATCCTTACCTAGCTCTTCGTCAAGGGAGGATGACTTAGGAGCATCGGCCACAGATTTATCTTCGGATTTATCTTCGGATTTATCTTCGGATTTATCTAGAGCTTTGTCTTCTAACTTTTCTTGTGACTGTGCCTCTAGCTTGTCTTCGCTCTTGTCTTGAGACTTTTCTTGAGCCTCTGCACTAGAGTCACCCTTGGTGATAAGAGTAGATGGACCATCACCCTTTAACTTGAACTCATAAAGCTGCTGCTTTTTGCGCAGTTCTTGAGCATCCATGACGCGACCAGTTGGATCGACGGCTAAAGGAGGCGCGGAGTTCTTAACGATAGAGGTGGTCTCAGTATTGATGACACCATCTTTGCTCTCATTTGAAAGCTTGCTCTTACCTGCAGCTAAAGCGGCACTTAAAACATCCTTTAACTGATCGGCTGCCTTTTGCACAGGGCCACGCTCAGTTGATGAGAGATTTGGCTGTATCTGGGCACCGAAGTTAAAAGAAGTGGATCCAAAATCAAAAGTATTGCTAATACGGCTATCACTCGAAGCACCACTATCCTTCACGATATTAGTGTTCTGAGAAAGTGATGTTTGTACAACTTGAGCATTTGTCCCTTGATTGAGGCGTGCTTGCTCATAAGGATCCATGTGATGCTTTACTTGAAAGTCTTGATCTTCCTTATAGGCTTCAACTTTTAGAGCATCATCCTTAATTGGTTTGATGTCGTTGATATTGCCAGTAACGAAATCAGATAAGTCCTCACCATCAGCGATAAAAGAATTATCTTTGTCGCTAAGCTTAGAGCTCTCTGATGGGCTGAGCTCATCATCAAAGCTATGAGTATCAGCACCAAAGACAGTTACGCCTTGAGTGTTACCACCAAAGAGTGACTGCTTACGCTCACGCTTGTGATAAGACGCCTCTTCAAGTGCATATGCAACCTTAACTACATCTTTAGCTACAGATGCAATCTCGTCAGTTGCAGTACTGGTCTCTTCCTTTTCAGAATCTTCTAAAGCGCCTTTGCCAAAGCTAAAGGCACCGTTTGAACCTAAAGATAACTTCTTAGAGGTAGGTGTGTACTGCTCATTCAGACGCGCTTGCTCTTCTTTTAGCTTGGAGTCAGCGATAGCATTTTCAAACTCTTTACGAGCTTTAGCTATTTCTTTACCTGCTTCATGTAACAGAGGCGCAAGCTTCTCGATCTTGGCAGATGCTTCAGCAAATGCTGCAACATTATCGTTATCACGCTCTGCAGCCATGGTTCTAACTAAAGTGCGCTCTTCACGAGGTAGCGCTTTAGGATTAGAACTATTAATAACTGAAGTTGGCTTAGCATTAATTACTGAGGTTGACTTGGTATTCAAGCCCTCAAAAGCAGCATCAAAACGATTCTTGATACCTTCAATTTCGCTTCTTAAAGCTGCGCCAACATTGGCTATATCAGATGCCTGAGAAACTCTTTGTGCTAAGCTCTTATTAGCAAGCTCACTATCTTGAGTAGATTGCTCTGTCTCTTGATTTGTAGATTGCTTGCTATCAACAAATAAAGCTTTTTTATCGCTGTCTACGCCAGAGATTAAGGCTGAAATAGCTGACCCTTGCGTGGGACGGTCTCCGTCTGAGTCTGATGCATTCTTTTTAGACTCAGAGAGTAGATCGGAAAATGAATTGCCTAACTCAATGCTTGTACGAGCAAAGGCGCGAGCTTTTTCAGTTGGCAGACTTACGAGCAGATCTACATCGTTTTCTCTTAAGTCAGCTGCGACTAAATACTGAGGGCCAACAAAGATGCTCTTTAAGATCAAGCGACGGAGTAGAGCTGGCTCATAACGGCTAATGGAGCTGTTGCTACGAGCGTCGATAATGAGCTTCTCAATATCTTGAGGCTTGAGCTCATCAACAGACTTTTGATTGAGTAAGTCTTCAACTAAAGTACTGATCTGACCAAAGAGTAAGGCTGTGTCTACTACCTTGCTATTTTCAGCACTAACGCGAGCACCAATCTTGCCAGCAAGAGCAATTGGACCAGAGATACTCTCACGAGTAGAACGTGACTCATCCTCATCACCTGAGGCTAAAGCGTTTAAGCAGCTTTGTGCTGCAATACGCTCAGCGTGAGTAGAGGTACGCTCCTGAACTAAGGTAGCCAGCTCAGCGGCCTTGAAATTTTGGGCCTCAGTAGTGCTATCAGATGCAGCCATGCTTGCATCACGACGAGCCTGACGAGCCTCTAGACGGCGAGCGATCACATTGCCCTCTGAACCCTGCATAGCAGAGATAAGCTCGGACATGTTATCGGCTGTACCACGACCAATTCTTGAGAGAATATCCACGCGATCGCCGAGTTTGGCCTGCAGTGATTTTGGCAGGGTGTTCTTATCGGCAGTCTTCTTAGTACCACTTGCTGCAGCTAATGCAGCTGCAACCTTGGCAAAGGAAACGCCTACATCATCATCGCCACTTTCAAACTCATCAGAATAGCTATCATCAGCACCTAACTGCTCAAGATGGCGGAACTCCTCAGGTAAAGGAGGAACAGAACCTAATGCCTTGGAGCTTTCGGATAAAGACTCATCTACAGACTTAGCTGTTGCATCATTATCTTGCTTGAGTGGATTGATGCTCTGGCCATCAGCATTTTGCTTGAGATCCGCAACTGAGTAACCTAAAGCCTTAGCAGTCTTAACTAAGTCACCGGCCTTGAAAATCATGCCAGATAGAGCGGCTCTTTCTGCTGCACTTAATGACTTAGCGCGGCTTAACAGATCGTTCATATCCTCACGCAGCTTTAAGTTAACTGGGAGGCCTTCAACAGATAATTGCTGCTCACCGGAGTTTAAGCACTGCAGCAGATCTAAGATATCAACAGACATGGACATGTTTTCCATGACCTGCTGCTTAAAAAGACCATCTTGCTTAACATCAATTAAAGAAGCACGTAATGCCTCTAAATCGTGATTGCTCTTAGCAAGGGCCTCTTGAGTACGATCCAGCTCCTTTTGCAATTGAGCATTCTGATCTTGCAGTGCTTTGAATGCGTCTTGAACTGCATCAGCAACTCTTTGATCACGCTTAACGATGAAAGCGTTGAGATGCTTGAGTAACTCGAGCTCAATGCCGAGTAGACCTGTATTCATGTTTTCAGGCAAGAAAGGAAGCGCAGAGCGTAACTTAACTTCATGCTCATTAAGAGCATCGATCTCTTTGCCACGCATATAGGCGGTAAAACGCTCGATCATTTGCTCGTACTCATCTTTAGTCATGGTAGGAGCAATGCTTACTAGAGAGTTGTACTCTGAAGTTTTACCTTCCTGATAATCGCGCTTAAGTTGCAAGAACAGCTTATCTAGAATGTCTTGCTGTTCAAAAATACTCTGATTCATGAAGATTCTGCCTGTGATTAGAACGATACCAACAGGTATCTCGTGGACGTATGCCGTCTTAATCCGCAGTCTTTACAGATATACGGTTCTAAAATTCTATTATCGATCCGATCAATGTCACTGTAGTGATCTTGCTTAGCTTAATTCTACTTAAATGCGACGCGATTGCCATTAACGAGCAATGTTATTTTTCAAGCGCCCGCTCACCTTATTCACAAATGATGGTATGAGGTGGCAAATCTTAAGGCTATAAAGCAAGAACAACGATCTTAGGTTATACGCTGATTACCCATAGATCATGAAGTGACTTTCGGAGCAACGATCCATATTACAACGAAAGATTGTACAATCCCCATCCATTTTAATTGAATGTAACGAACAAGTCCTTAATTTAGTCACATAAGTGGCCTATATGAGCAAAAATACCACTCCTATTAGTGCTTAGTCTGCCTATATCGCCATTTCGGAGCACTTTTGGGTCAAATTAACGGACAAGTTTCATAAAAAGCCATGTAACTCGATCTGAGAGATGATCTTTAAAATCCCCACCCGCGCATCCAAGCTTTAATATGATCTTTAAAGTACCTTGATGATCCCTTAAGCTTTCTTATTAGCAAGTTACCCCCTCAAATTGGGGTTAATCAGCTAACTACTTGGGTATATTAAGTGATTTGTCCAAAAAAATTAGGGCTTTTTAGCTGTCAATGCGTTAAGATCTGACAAATCATCTCTTGGTACTGTGGATTACCTAAGAGCATTTTCATTGTTGTATGCACTAAGCACATTCTGTGAGAGGTAATTATGTCAACTGAGCAACCTGAAAATAATGTTGCTTACGAAGCACCCCCGACATCTGAAAGCTTAGAAACAGCTTCAGTCCCTCTTAGCCCATCTAATGATGAGAACGTTGCCAAAGCTGCTCAAGCACAAAGTGACGTAACTGATTCCAAGCCAGATATCATGACCGCCATTAAAGGTCATGAGACTCCTCTTAATCCTCTAAGTGCAGATAATGAAATAATCTCACCTTTCTTTGAGTTCTCTGCGGATACTTGGTCAACCTTTGCTCACAACAAGCGCAAGGTGAAGCTCACTGAAGAAGAGCTGCAAAAGTGCTTAGCTTTCAATGACAAGATCTCACTTGAAGAAGTAGAGCGAATCTACATGCCATTATCACGACTGTTGCACATGTATGTGCGCTCACGTCACGATAGATCTACTGTTATTCAGCAGTTCCTCGGCAAGTCTATAGAAAGCGCTCCTTTCATCATCTCTATTTCTGGTTCAGTTGCATGTGGCAAAACCACTACTGCTAATTTGTTAAAGCATCTGATCTCTATGTGGGATACCAATCCTAAGGTAGATCTCATCACTACTGACGGCTTCTTATTCCCGAACAAGATCTTGCATGAGCGTCATATTGAGGCAAAGAAGGGCTACCCTGTTTCATACGACGTGAAAGCCTTGATGACTTTCTTGCAGCAGCTTAAAAACGGCGAGCCTAACCTCAAGGTACCTGTGTATTCACACCTTTACTACGATGTTATGCCAGGTGAGTACACCATTGTTGATCGCCCTGATATCCTCATCTTAGAGGGTGTTAATGTGCTACAAAACGGAGCTGACTATCCAACCATCCGTAATAAGGTCTTTATCTCTGATTTCATCGACTTCTCTATCTATGTTGATGCTGAGGAAGAGTGCCTCATTAAGTGGTACTTAGATCGTTTCTTAAAGTTACGTGAGAGCACCTTTAATAACCCTAACTCCTACTTCCACAGATACGCAAAATTAGATCTTGAGGATGCTACCCACTTAGCTACCACTATTTGGAGTGCAGTAAACCACGACAACTTAGTGGAGAACATTCTCCCAAGCCGTAACCGTGCTAACCTCATCATGCACAAGGGCAAAAACCACTCTGTGGATAAGGTCTATCTGCGTAAGTAGCATTTACTGCCCACTTCAAGCAAGACCAAGAAAAAAGGCTCCCGATGGGAGCCTTTTTTCTTAAAGCTACAGTGATAGTGCACTTGCTTAGTAGCGGATAAGCGAGATATGGCCAGAGCGTATTGCAGTACATCCTGCATTACTCTCTAAGATGAGCTCACCTAAGCTGTTCACACCTGAGACACGACCAACTACAGTACGATGAGCAGAGATCACCACCTCAACTTGTCGACCTAAAAGTGAGTCGTGGCGATTCCAGCTATCTAAGAACTGAGCTAAGCGGTGCTTACGGAAGCTTGAAGCTGCATACTTAATCTCATTGATGAGGTTAATGCAGATCTCATCACGAGTAAGATTGTAACCAAGCTCTTCTAAATCGGTATATGGACGATCGATGAGCTTATCAATGCTCTCTGAGTGATGTACATTTAAGCCCACACCAACAATAGCGAAGATCTCTTCGCCCTCGCCTTGTACAGACTCAATTAAAATGCCTGCGACCTTCTTGTCGTTAATCACTACATCATTTGGCCACTTGAGCTTCACATCACGAACACCTGCAAACTCTAAGGCATTTACAGTAGCAACGCCTACTGCTAATGAGAAGCCTAACAAGTGCTGATGTGATGGGAACTTAAATGCCATGGACAGCATGATATTAGTACCAATAGAGGTTAACCATTGAGTACCACGTAATGAGCGTCCCTGTGTCTGAATCTCAGCAACTAAAGCATCACCTGAAACAAGCTCATCACGAGCATTCATCAGTTCACCATTAGTTGATGGGGTGACATCTTTTAAGACGAAGCGGCCACGAGTAGATACCTTCTCATGAATGTTCTTGGCATTGATAAGATCGAGCTTTTTGACCAAGACTAAATCTTCGCCGTCTTGATAGAGCAATGGCTCCATCTCATTTACGAGCTCTGCGATCTCTTGGAGAACTTCTACAGTTACCTCTAAACGCTTGCACAGAAGGCGGTAGTTCATACGCAGGTCTTCAGACTGATTGAGACAGCGTAATAAAGGCATTACAAAGCTCAGATTTGATCCCATGCTATTTCTCCGTTCTTACCGTAAAGACGAACTTCAGGTACGAGATCGATTAAAAACTTTTCTTTCACTTCAGCCGTGATGTATTTGGCTAAAGCGGTAATTTCATGTGGCTTAGCGCGACCTAGGTTGACGATAACTAGAGCCTGATTGCCCCAAGTACCCACCTGACCGTGCTTAATGCCGCGACAGCCTGACTTATCAATAAGCCAACCTGCAGCTAACTTATAACTACCGTCTTCTTGTTGCCAACAAGGCATATTAGCGTATTTTGCCTTGAGCTTCTCATAGATCTCAGTAGTTACGTAAGGATTTTTAAAAAAGCTACCAGCATTACCGACATAAGCTGGGTTAGGTAACTTCTCATTACGCAGGGCGATCACACGATCACGTACCTGACGTGGTGACTTAAACTCTACGCTTTGCAATCCTGCATAGTTTTGCTTAGGCTTAAAGCAATCAGGAAGCACAAAGGTTACATGAGTAATGAAGTAGCTTGAAAACTCTGGCTCTTTAAACAGTGAAGTTCTATAGCCAAACTTACACTCATCTTTGCCAAGCACATGTTCAGAACCATCCTTGAGATCTACAGCCTCAATGGACTCGATAAAGTCACCAATTTCAATACCATAGGCACCCACATTCTGAATCGGAGCAGCACCTACAGTACCGGGTATAAGTGAGAGATTCTCAAGGCCACAGATACCTTTGTCAAGCAACTTATCAATGAGTTCATCTAAAATCTCACCGCCACCGGCTCTGACCTTATAGCCATTAGAGCATTTACTAACCTCAATGCCCTTAATGCGATTAATGAGAACAGTGCCGTCAAAGTCTTCGGTAAATAGCACATCAGAGCCACCACCTAAGATGATGTAAGGCCTACTAACGGGCTCTTTGAGATCTTGCTTTGAACAAATCTCGCGGCCATCCTTAGCAAAGACGGTTAGGTTAAATGTGTTATATGCGCTTAGATCAAACATCAGATGGTAGTGTTAGTAAGTCTTTCAAGTCCTAGCATCTAATGATACGTACACTAGATGCTAACTTACGTGCTTTAAAGCTTTATTAAGCTCTCTACTAAAATGAGCTCAAGGCTAAACTTTAAAGATCGCTCATGTCAAAATTATTGACCTGAGATACGCTCAATAGTTCCACCAAGGGCTCTAATCTTACGCTCGATATGCTCATAGCCACGATCCATATGGTAGATACGCTCTACGATGGTAGTACCTTCAGCCACTAAGCCTGCAATCACTAAACTTGCAGAAGCGCGTAAGTCAGTTGCCATGACTTGCGCACCCTTAAGCTGTTCAACACCTTCAATGTGAACGGTATTACCCTGAATAGAGAACTTTGCACCCATGCGCATCAGCTCTGGAACATGCATAAAGCGATTTTCAAAGATGGTCTCAGTAACGGTGCTTGAACCTTTAGCTAAGGCATTTAACACCATGAACTGAGCCTGCATGTCAGTTGGGAAACCTGGATGTGGAGCAGTAATGATGTTAACAGGCAGAATGTCACGATTGCGCATATCAAGGTAGATGCTGTCATCGTGCAGCTCAATTAAAGCGCCCGCATCTTTAAGCTTGGCAATAACAGGATCTAAGGTGGATGGCAGGATGTTCTTACATAACACCTCACCATGGCTTGCCATTGCAGCTACTAGGTAAGTACCTCCCTCAATACGGTCGCACACAATAGAGTGCTCACAAGAATGTAAAGAGCTGACACCCTCAATGACAATCTTAGGGGTACCGTCACCGCTAATATTGGCACCCATTGCACGTAAGAATACAGCTAAGTCAGTAATCTCTGGCTCACGAGCAGCGTTCTCAATAACTGTAGTGCCTTCAGCTAAAGCTGCAGCCATCATCAGGTTTTCAGTACCAGTAACCGATACCTTATCCATCATGATGGTGCCGCCATGCAAACGACCATCCGGAGCCTGAGCACGAATATAGCCATCAGCAAGCTCAAAAGTAGCGCCTAACTCCTTTAAGCCTTTAACATGCAGGTCCACAGGACGAGCACCAATGGCACAACCACCTGGTAGCGATACCTCAGCTGAGCCTAAAAAGGCGGTGAGCGGCCCTAAAGCTAAGATGGAGGCACGCATGGTCTTAACCAGCTCATATGGGGCTACGTTATGAGTAACTTTACCCTTTATGAGATATTCAGATTCACCGAGACGCTCGTAGCTCTTGCCCATGATTGTCAGTAACTTAAGGCAAGTCTGCACGTCACGCAGATCTGGTACGTTCTTAAGTGTGACATCCTCAGAGGTCAACATGGTAGCTAAAAGGATTGGCAGAGCTGCATTCTTTGCTCCGCTGATAGTAACCTCGCCGCGCAGTACCTTACCGCCGGTAATCTGAAATTTATCCAAAACTATTGCCTCGACGCCATGCAATCCTTGCAAGGCCGTAAAAAAGCCTCTGCCCTAGGGGCTGCTTAGAAAACTACTATTGGGTAATTGATTCTTGCCCATCATTGGAACCTTGTATTTTATCAGGCTCAGGCCTGTGTGGCCATGCACCAACAAGGAAAAAATCGCCCGCACCTATGAACAGTGCGCACATGATCCTACAAACACTGCACACTAAGGACTTATGAAGGCTCTAAATTTATTGTGAAGGGTAGAAATCACAAGCGCTGAGGACTTGTTGAGATGGGCTTATAAGACAAGGCATAGATGTACAATTGCCACCTATGCCTTTTATGCGTCTAGGCAGGTAATTTAGTCGCGACGCATGACAAAGTCGTATGGGGTCTCTTGATAGATGTAGTTAACCCAGTTTCTAAAGAGCAGAGCAGCATGTGAGCGCCAGGTACAAATTGGCTCGCCTGATGGATCATCATCAGGGAAATAGTTAACTGGCAGATCTGGAGTTAGTCCAGAGCTTAAATCACGGTAGAACTCATCAGAGAGGGTCTCTGGATCGTATTCAGGGTGACCAGTAACATACAGCTGCTTGCGATCTTTTGAGGTGGCTAAGAATACGCCGGCACGCGCAGACTGAGCGACAATGATAAGGTCAGTCTTATCTTTAAACATCTCCTCAGGGAAATCGATAAAGCGTGAGTGAGGTGCAAAGAAGAAATCATCAAAACCATAAGTAAATGGATTGAGATCATCGATGACCTCATGCTGAAAAACACCCGAGAGCTTCTTAGCACGGTTGAGCATTGGAATATCGTAAAAGTGCTTTAAAGCTGCAGCTACACCCCAGCATGAAAAGAGCGTGGAGGTGACGTGCGTTTTAGTCCAGTCTAGGATGGTTGTAAGCTCATCCCAGAAAGTAACGTCCTCAAACTCGGTTTGATCTAATGGGGCACCAGTGATGATCATACCGTCGTAGTAACGATCTTTAATCTCCTCAAAATCCTTGTAGAAAGTGTCTAAATGAGACTGTGGGGTATTGCGAGAGATATGACGATCAATTCGTAAAAGATCGATATTAATCTGAATTGGTGTACTTGAGAGCTTACGCATGTACTGAATTTCAGTAACAATCTTCTTCGGCATCAGGTTTAGGATGATGATCTCGAGAGGACGGATATCCTGGCTCTCGGCACGATCCTGTGTCATTACAAACACTTTCTCTTGAGCAAGCACATCGGCTGCTGGTAAACCTGTTGGAATATTAATTGGCATGTAAGTCTCCTGATTGTGTCAGTACCTACGTACTTTAAGTGCATTTCTTAATGCACTATAGGGTACCACAGCAATCGCAATTCACTGAATTTCTACCTTAGGCGCATCATTTAAGGGCTTAAAAACAGCCCAAATGGCAGTATTTAAAGCACCTCCTAATTTGATTGAGGCCCCTTGCCATAGGCTCATTAAATCATCTCTTAAGATATATATAACATTGCCTGACAGGATGATGCGCATATTTTGCAGCTATGTAAGCGTACGTGACCTTATTCACAGTGATTGACAAAACATCTTGCGAAACCATAGCTCATCGGAACAAAGTATGATCTTATAGGCTTAGCTGCAAATGGCTTTATACAAAAGCACAAGCAGATGGCTTTTTAAAGCCTTGGCAAGATATTTAGACTGTCTAACTACAGGAGTTCTTGTGCGCATTGAATTGATTTCCACAGGTGATGAAGTTATTACTGGCAATATCGATGACACCAATGCTAGTTATTTATCCCGTGAATTATTTGAATCAGGACTTCAGGTAGATCGTCGTCATACTGCAGGTGACTCGCTTGAAGAACTGATGGCCATGTTTACTGAAATAAGTGAGCGTGAATGTATCGCTATCGAAACTGGCGGTATGGGACCTACTACAGATGATCTCACTACCGAAGCCATTGCAAGAGTAGCTGGCAAATCTCTAGTTCTCAATGAAGAGTGGCACCGCTCCATGTCACAGTGGTTCATTAACCGCAATCGTGTCATGTCGCAAACCAACATTAAGCAAGCCATGCTCCCAGAGGGTTCGATCATGATCGAAAACCCAACTGGCACTGCCTGTGGCTTTATGGTGAAGGTAAATAAAGCCGTCTTTATCTTCCTGCCTGGTGTTCCACGTGAACTTAAGGCAATGTGGGAGGCATCCGTTAAGGAGATAGTACTATCCTTAAGTGAGGACACCGTACCACGTACTCATTTATTCAAACTCTTCTTAATGGGTATTGGTGAGTCAGATCTGATGGAGAAGATTGGCTCGATATCTCTGCCACAGGGTGTCACTATTGGCGATAGAGCTGTCTACCCTCTGTTAGAGCTTAAGATCATCGGCCACAATGCTGCAGATAATGACATGCTTAAGGTGCTTGAGGATGTCATGAAAGTTGTTGAGCCTTACTATGTAAGTAAAGACACCTTTGATCTTATCTCAAACTTAAGACAACAAAAGATCTCGATTGGACCAGTTAACGCCATTGATGGTGTATGCCGTGGCTATTTACTCATTAGCCTGCAAACCCTCTTTAATGACTTTGTAACCTGCTCAGTAATCAACACTGATCTACATGATCCTGAAGCGCTAAAAGAGACTAGCGAGGTACGTGAGCATATGCCGCATAACAACCTCGTCTCTTTAATGCTGCTTAGTGAAAAACGTGCCAAAGAGATTGGTCCTGTAGCTTGCGATCTCATGCAAAGCACTGAGTTTCCATATATCTTTGAGCTAAACTTTGATCTGGAGGTAGAGCAAAACGGCAAATCACGTCGTGTCGGTGCAACCTATCTTATTAGCTCTAAGGACAACATCCGTCACAACGGTACCTATACCCGTAATCGTGATTTTGTATCCTTACTTAGCTGCGTGCTTATCTACAAGACTCTTATGAAAGAGCCTCATGTTGAACCTTTTGATATGCTCGTCTCAAGGGTCAATCACTTCGATGCCTAACCTTGAGCACGATTGCCAGGCCATTTTGCCCAAAAGAGCTAGCTAGACACTTTTCAAGCAATGGCCCTTTCAAAGACAGTTATAAAAAAAGCGCCTTAAGGGCGCTTTTTTTATATCCACATCGTACAGCATTGCACTAGCTTAGTTGCTGTTACATTGCACTAGCTTAATGGTAAGTTAAGCTGCAACTTGAGTTTGAATGGGCAATTAGAGAAGGCCCTTCTTGCGATTGAGGATATTGATATAAATACGGTAGTACTGAGCTGCCATGACACTAGAGCTATGATCAGAGGCAACGTTACGTGCATTATGCACAATACGGTAGTACATATTGCGATCTTCGTACAGGTGCATGATGTAGTTAGCTAAGGCCTTAGAATCACCTGGCTCAATGAGATAACCTGTTTCATCGTGCTTAATGATATCTGGAATTCCGCCTACCTTAGAGGCTACCACAGGCACACCCTGCTCCATAGCATCGAGAATAATACTACCCTTAGCCTCATAGTTAGCTGGATAAGCAAAGACATCAAAGCAAGACATATAGTCGATGTAATTGCGCTTAAATCCCACAAACTTAACAAAAGGCATGTCTTTAGCGTGACGTTGGAGCAAGCCTACATCATCACCGCCACCAACAAAGACCACTACAATCTCTGGGATCTTCTCTTGGAGAATCTTAGCTGCATCGATAAGTACACTCTGACCCTTTTGACGATTGACAAGCGGGCTAATGTTACCGATAACAAAACGATGCTTGAGCGCTTCTTTAAAGTGAGCTGTGACGTTCTCATTTGGCATCAGGCGAGAGGAGCAATCGCCCACCATCATGGCCTCAACACCTAAGTATTCACTTAGGGTGTCCTTGATGATTTCTGATACACCTACAATAGCTGCAGCTGTCTTATAGGCAGTCTTATTCACAAAGCCGTAGATAGAAGGGTCTTCGTCACGCTCAGTAATTACATATGGGGTTCCACGGAGAAGATAGTGGAAGAATGCCCACTGCACGCCATAGAGATCATGGGCATGGATTATAGAGTAACGACCTACTTTGAAGTGGCCCATAAAACGAGGGTCGCTTCCACGAATACGATAGAACTTAAGCCCCTTAACACCCTCAAGGTGGTAAGCAAGAGGGCTATCTTCACGGCAGATCAAAGCTTGCGGCACACCAAGGCTAGCTAACTCTTTGATCAGCAGCTCGATCTGTCGCTCATTACCGCGATAGCCTAAAGCTAAGTTTACATGCGCCACAGCTAACTTGTTTTCGCCGGCCATGAATACATCTCCCGTACTACCTTGATTGCACGTGTTCTACTGTGCGTAACGTGAAAAACGAAAATAAGATCTTCAATGCTGCCACTAAAAGCTCTTATCACGATGATTAACTCATCGATAAGCTCAAATTGGTCGCATAGACAGAGCTCTCATACCCCTAATTATCGTATAGACCACTATCAAATCAACATCAAAGCTAGCAATTTAATTGTGCTAAAGACTTACTTGTTTAATCTAAGTGATAACAATGGTGTCATGAGATGCTTTTTAAAAGAAACCAGCTCGCATTATGAGGTGAGAAACAAGCATTTTAAGTGCAAAGCAAGCAATAGATGCTCGTTTTAGTAAACGTAGAATTACTCAATATTTCATCCACCTCAAAGTTACTAAGTCTAACCAAAAATTCCATACATAACAAATTGACTGTGCAAAATCTCGATGCAGATCGACACTAAATATATGTAAGGGCACACAACGGTGCATAAAGGGGCTTTTGGGATATAAAAAGAGTCCAGTTTTGCCTCCTTAAAGTACCTTCACGGGACATTGGCTTCACACTGAACTCTTGTATGGATATATAGTAACTTAGTGCTCTTAAGCGCTTAGCTATGGCCTACATTAAGTTATAGATGAAACTAGGCTTTAGCTTAACTGTGCTTAGAACAAGCCATTTGGGTCAGTCTTGCTTGATGGGTTAGAGCCAAGTAGGTCAAACATACGCTTGCGCTGATGCATGATGATCTGATTACTATCAATGATATCTGACATGAAGTAATAGAAGATCGAAGTCATGGCAGCAACTGGGTTAGAGCCATTGCGATAGAGAATTACATCCCAAGGCTTAACGTTTGAATGTCCCACTAGCTTGGCACTGATCTCGCGCTCATAGGACAGAATGTTCACCACAAAGCGGTTGTAATCCTGTCTTTGCGGTAAGAATAGCTCATGCTCTTCGTTGTCATTGCGCGAAATGGTCATGATGTAAGAGTCCTTTTGACGTAAGGACATCTCACACTCGTACTCTGCCTTTTGAATCAAATAGAGACTATCTTCAACCTGTGGCAAGGTAGATAAGTAGAAGAAGGCTTCAATCTGATTAGTCTGAGGATCTATACGCTTAATGCAAACAACTGTCTGCATATCCTCAGAAATTTCATCTAAAAGATCATAGTAAGTATCAATACGATCAATGAGAATCTTGGCATTTGAGGTGGCTGCTAATCTAGACTCAAACTGTGCAAGCACTTCACGAGGCAAATGATTTAAAGATAAGAGGTAATCATAGCCATTAAGATTAAGCTGATCGCAGCATAAGAAGAGCAATGGACGAGGGCCTAGGATGAGGCCGTGGTCAAGACCTAAACATGGCAAGTACGCGCCTAAATCAGCGTGGGTAAGTCCATGCAGCTCAGTATTTACACTAAAAGCACCAGCCTTGTTAGCAAGGGAAGGCTGAATCTCACGAAGCTTTGATGGTGGACAGAGCTTAGTTGCAACCTTAGCGCGAGTAAAGAAATTAGTATAGAAGCTCTCGAGCATGTTGTAGTTAACTAAACGCATCACCGAACGACAGTTTGGTACTGAGATACGGTAGCGCGGGTGTAACATGCATGGCAATAAGAGCTGCAGATACTGATTAGCGTAATTAGAGTAGGCAGTGATGTTCTTAAGATCTTTAAGACCGCACATCAGCGCCATGACACAGATAGTAAGTGCTGTATCAAAACGCAGAATATACTCAGACTGATTCTTTAGTGCATAGCTATTAGACACAGCACTAAAAGCACTAAAGACCTTATTGAGATCAGGATTTTGATAGATCTCTGACTGCTTGAGCTTAATAAAAGCATCAACCACGTGCAGAGAGTAGTCCACCATCTCATCTTGATTAGAACCATCAGGCATAGCTAGCTCAGCGAGCTTATCAAAGAGGGAAGGGTACTTCTCTTCTACCTCCTGCAGTGTGCTCTCAATGACGTCATTGCCTAATAGGCTTCGTAAGATAGTGGCGTAAATCTGGTTCACAGTGCCTGCTCCTGTTACAACGGATAACAGCACGTCATCCGTTTCCTTGCAGTCACTTGTCTATCAAGAATAAAGCCAGCTTAACAACAATGTACTAGCTAAAAGCAAGTGACTCTTGCACCATGTATTCTATAGCCTTAGCACCGTTATCACAATCGCACTTACGCAATCTACCTATCTTTGAGCGCATTTAACAGCACCAGGTGCTGTTAAATGCGCTAAATAGCGATAATACCAACCATAAGGACTACCAAACTTTACTATCAGGATATTAGTTGATGCCAAAAGATGGAATTGTACTCAAAGATGAACAGTGCCGCATGATTTTCAATCAAGAGAGCTTTTGTGAGCTGATTAAGCATTTACTAAAATTTTATGTCGGTATTTCTTATGCTGAAGCATCGGCACTAGTAGAGCAATCTCACTTAGCAGAGCCTGTTGCAACCTACATGGAGGCCGCTCTACTCAATCATGAATTTCCTTATTATTGGGCAATGAGTCTGTATTATGGCGACATGTATTGGCTAAAAGGCATACCTGCTCAACCAGATGATCTAGAGGCATATTTTAGGTTAGAAGATGACATCATATGTACATACGATCTCAAAGAGCCTTTTGTGGATGCATAGCTTGTCAATGACACTCTTCATTATGCTTAATCAAAGTTGAGATCTTGTTGGCAAGCTCATTAATGCTGAACCACAAATTTGCGCGATATGAATTTTGTCAGTACGATTTGTGCGGTAACTATCGTTTTGGGCAGGGACTAGAAACGAAAAAACCACCTTAAAGGTGGCTTCAATTGCCTCGAATGATTTGATCTGTTCCGTAGGCTTGAAAGGATGGGTCAATTGAGGTGGTGACTAGCCATTTTGCATGGCCAGAAACGAAAAAACCACCTCAAGGGTGGTTCTTCTAAATAAGTGGCGGAACGGACGGGAATCGAACCCGCGACCTCCTGCGTGACAGGCAGGCATTCTAACCGGCTGAACTACCGCTCCGCAAATTATTAAGCCTGGCGATGACCTACTCTCGCACAA